>NZ_JAHHPO010000593.1 GCF_024606365.1 Endozoicomonas sp. ONNA2 | reverse complement strand
ACTCGCGACCTCAACCTTGGCAAGGTTGCGCTCTACCAACTGAGCTATTCCCGCACACTTTGCATAAGTCGAAAATTAACACCAGACGACTTTGGCTTACTGAATGTCAGCACCAGATCCGTATTTTAGGTTTTTTTGCTTTGATGTCAACTGCTTTCCGTTACATCAGTCAGGCTTGTTAAACGGAGAAAGATCTGGCCAAGCCGCCTTGAGATATATATACATAGACCATAGCGTCAGAATTGCAGAAAGATATAGCAGAATAATTCCAAGAAAGCCAATCCAGGAGTCAACAGGCACTGGCGAAAAGAGCAGTAAGGTAATGGCTGTCATTTGAGCCACGGTTTTCGCCTTACCGATCATGCTTACGGCAACACTGGTCCGCTTGCCCAATTCAGCCATCCACTCTCTCAGGGCAGAGATGACGATCTCCCGGCCAATAATGACCAGGGCCGGTACAGTCATCCAGAATACACGAAACTCATCAATCAGCAGGCACAGAGCCGTTGCAACCATGATTTTATCAGCAACCGGATCAAAGAAAGCTCCGAATGGGGTTGTCTGGTTGAGCCGACGTGCAAGATACCCGTCAAACCAGTCCGTCGCTGCAGCGAAGGCAAATATTCCAGCACAGGCAAGATAACTCCACGCAAATGGGAGGTAAAAAATAACGACGAGAAATGGAACCAGGACAATACGTGTTAGTGTTAGAAAATTCGGGACGTTCATAACTACTTGATTAAGCCCTCGTGCTATGAGGCTGGCAACCTTGGGACGTTGTTGGCACTATCATATCGCCTCGCTCTTTCGGGATGTACATAAAAAACCGGGAATCAAGGATGAAACTCTCTGGGATGCATACGGTACACAGTCCTGTTCTCAGGTGCTAGTCATTATGAAAATATTCATGTATCTGCTTCGCCAGCCTGAGACTGATGCCTTCAACTTTCTTTAATTCTTCGATCGTTGCACCACTCACGCCTTCGCGCCCACCAAAAAACTTCAATAGTGCTGATCGCCTTTTGCCGCCAATACCCGGAATATCTTCAAGTACGGAACGTTTTCTGGCCTTTTGCCTCCGCTGTCGATGCCCGGTGATCGCAAAGCGGTGTGCTTCATCCCGGATCTGTTGAATCAACAGTAATGCTGCCTCAGCACCTTCCGGGTTGAGTTCATGACCCTGATAAATCAGTGTTTCAAGTCCTGGCTTGCGGGTCACTCCCTTGGCTACGCCCAGCAAGGGAATTTGCAGTCGAAGATTGGTCATTACCTCCGACGCCTTGCCTAACTGACCCTTACCCCCATCAATGATGACAAGATCTGGCTTTGCTACTTCCTCCCTTGCCTCAGCCAGTTTCTGGTAACGCTTTTCCAGAGCAATGGCCATGGCGGCATAATCATCACCAGGCTCGATACCCGTGATGTTGTAACGCCGGTATTCACTGAACACCGGCCCATCCGGACCAAATACCACACAGGATGCGACGGTTGCTTCTCCCATGGTGTGACTGATGTCGAAACACTCCATACGCAGGATGGGATTCCCAAGGTCCAACAAAGCCTTGAGTTGCGCGTATCGCTGATTCAAATGGCTCTTGCTCGCCAGGTGACTTTCAAGATTTTGCAACGCATTTTTATTGGCCAGACCTAACCAATCGTGCCGTTCAGAGCGTACTTTGTCCTTGATTTTGATTCTCTTGCCAGAAACAGCCTTGATCGCCTCTTCAATGGTATTTGCGCCGGTGAGTTCAAACGGAACCACTACTTCCTCAGGAAAATCACGACTGCCAAACAGCCTCACATAGAACTGGGCCATAAAATCTTCCAGATAATCGGACTGTTCGGCTTCCAGCTTAAAATCCGGAAAGTAATACTTATGACCAAGTAACCTGCCAGAACGGACAAAGAGCACGTCAAAACAGGTATTACCCCCCATTTGAGCAAACCCGATCACATCAATATCACCGGCCGATCTGGTCACCGTCTGTTGTTCCTGAACCGCCCTCAGGTGATTGATTTTATCCCGGGTGGCTGCCGCCTCTTCAAAATCCAGTGATTCCGCAGCCACTTCCATGCGTTTTATCAACGAACGGATTAACTGCTGGTTTTTGCCATCAAGAAACTGCCGGGTATCCTCAAGATCTTGCTGATACTCTTCTTTTGAGACCAGGCCAACACAGGGAGCCTTGCAGCGGTTGATTTGATATTGCAGGCAGGGCCGGGTTCTATTTTTGAAATAGATATCAGTACACTGGCGTATTTTAAAGATCTTCTGAAGCAGGTGCAGGCTTTCCCTGACTGCTCCGCTACTGGGGTATGGTCCATAATAGTGGCCTTTCTGTCGTTTACGTCCGCGACAGGAGTCCATCCTGGGAAAATCATCATCACCGGAAATATAGATATAGGGGTATGACTTATCATCTCTCAGCAATATGTTGTATGGTGGCTTTCTGTCTTTGATCAGGTTTTGCTCAAGCAGAAGTGCTTCGGTTTCAGTATGGGTAATCGTCAGTTGAATATCGGCAATCTTGCTTACCAGAGCCATGGTTTTGGTGGTAAGACCCGTTGCCCTGAAGTAGCTGGAGAGGCGATTTTTGAGATTTTTTGCTTTACCGATATAGAGTGTTTTGCCACTGTGATCACGCATATCATAGACACCCGGGCGGCTCGACACCTTGTCCAGAAATGATTTGTGATCAAACTTTTTGCTTTCTTCACTACCTGTCATGAACCACCAGACAACGGTTATCAAGTTATTTTCTTATTATATCTTCACAGTGCTACAGAAACGAATAGACCAGTACTTTTCAGGACTGGCCGAGAGGGATTATGCGTATAAACACTGGGAGTATAAGGAAGGAACACAACAGATCACAACAAGAGCTTTTTCAGAACCTGTAAGAAAGCATTCACTCTATGGTGTCGACCAGGTCATGACGGATAGCCAAGTGTGTCAGCTCTACATCACTGGTAATGTTCAGCTTGTCAAACATCCGGTAGCGATAGCTGTTCACTGTCTTGGGGCTGAGGCATAGCTTATCGGATATTGTCTGCACTTTCTCACAATTAACAATCATAATGGCTACCTGCATTTCGCGATGAGACAGCTGACCGAACGGTGAACCACTGTCAGGTTCAATAGCTTGCCAGGCCATTTGCTGGGCAATTTCCGTGGAAATGAATCTCTTTCCGGCAAATACCTTTCGAATAGCTGTCACCATTTCGGTAATATTTGAACTTTTGGTGACGTATCCTGAAGCGCCGGCTTCAAGAAGCCTGGTTGGAAAGGGGTCCTCCATACAGGCGGTTACTGCAATAATTTTTGCGTGAGGGTTGATCTGACAGATTTTCCGGGTTGCTTCTAACCCACCGATGCCAGGCATTCTTACATCCATTAACGTAACATCCGGAGCGACGTCCCGATAAAGGCTAATAGCATCTTCACCACTGACAGCCTGAGCAACAATTTCAATGCCTTCGACATCGTCCAGCATACGGGAGATTCCAGTTCTCACCAAATCATGATCATCCACAACCAGAACTTGTATCACAATCTACTCCGGTATGTTTTTTTATCGTTAATATTAACGATTATGCACAGTGTTGCCTGATCTTAAAACCCTTAGATAGGAAAAATATATAACACTGATAAGAAAATCTAATTTGATCAATAAAAAACCACCACTTCCAGACAAAGTGGTGGTTTTTTAGATGGCAGTTGTCTTATAGGTCAGAGCTTGCTTTCAAGTTCCGGAATAGCTTCAAAGAGATCTGCTACCAGACTGTAGTCCGCAACCTGGAATATTGGCGCTTCTTCATCTTTGTTGATAGCAACAATGACTTTGCTGTCCTTCATTCCAGCCAGATGTTGAATGGCACCGGAGATACCAACGGCAACGTACAGTTTGGGAGCAACAATCTTGCCGGTTTGTCCGACCTGCATATCGTTGGGTACATAGCCTGCATCGACGGCAGCCCGGGAAGCGCCAACCGCAGCGCCCAGTTTGTCCGCTACTTTGTAAAGTAACTCGAAGTTTTCTCCATTACCCATGCCACGACCACCGGACACAATGATGTCTGCAGCCGCCAGCTCAGGACGGTCAGACTGAGCCAGCTCTTCACTGACAAAGCTCGATACCCCGGCATCATGACTGCTGGCCACGGTTTCGACACTGGCAGAGCCTCCGTCAGCGGAAACCGGGTCAAAACCAGTGCTACGAACGGTAATTACCTTGATGGAGGCGCTGGACTGAACCGTGGCAATGGCATTACCCGCGTAGATCGGACGGGCAAAGGTGTCCTCGCTTTCTACACGAATGATGTCGGATATCTGATCAACATCCAACACAGCGGCCACTCGTGGCATCATATTTCTGGCATCGGTTGAGGTTGATGCCAGTATGTGAGAGTAATCCTTGCTCAGTTCAACTACCAGCTGGCTGACATTTTCTGCCAGTCGGTTTTCCAGTGCGGCATTCTCGGCAAGTAACACTTTTGCTACACCCGATACGGCAGAGGCCTGCTCTGCAACCCCGCTACAGCCGGACCCTGCAACCAGCAGGTGAATATCTCCCCCGATTGCGGTGGCCGCTGCGACCGTATTCAGGGTTCCCGCTCCGAGCGTGCTGTTATCATGATCAGCAACGACTAATATGGCCATTAGATCACCTTCGCCTCATTTTTTAATTTTTCTACCAGCTCATCCACGCTGGCCACCTTGATACCCGCCTGTCGCTCAGCAGGTGGCTCTACTTTGATGGTCGTTAAAGTAGACGACACTGCAACACCCAGGTCTTCCGGAGATTTGACATCCAGAGGCTTGCGTTTGGCCTTCATAATGTTAGGCAGTGATGCGTAACGGGGCTCATTCAAGCGCAAATCCGTGGTAATTACTGCGGGCAGTTTCAGGCTTAACGTCTGTAAACCACCGTCCACTTCCCGGGTAACATTCACCTTGTCACCGTCAACGTTGACTTCTGAGGCATAGGTTGCCTGCGACATACCGGCCAGTGCCGCCAGCATCTGACCGGTCTGGCCATTGTCGCTGTCGATGGATTGTTTGCCCAGAAGAACAAGGTCAGGCTTTTCTTCATCCACAATGGCCTTAAGCAGTTTGGCAACTGCCAGGGAACCCGGGGGCTGATCAGTCTGCACCTGGATGCCACGGTCTGCACCAAGAGCCAGCGCTGTCCGTATCTGCTCCTGGCACTCTTTGGCCCCAAGGGATACGGCAACGATTTCAGTAGCGACACCTTTCTCTTTTAGTCTTACTGCTTCTTCAACAGCAATTTCACAGAAAGGGTTGGTTGCCATTTTGACGTTGGTGAGATCGACGTCAGTGTTATCCGCCTTCACTCGAACCTTGACGTTATAGTCAATGACTCTTTTGACGGCTACTAATATTTTCATGAGTTCGCAGCCTTCCCTTCTCGTTATTGGCTTGGTCTTGAATTATTGGGCAGATAACGAACAACCAGACAGACAATTTATATTATCATTCAGCAACCTGTGTTCACACATCTGCGCAAGCGCAGTCTACCAGCACGTCAATGAGGGTTCAAACGTATGTTTCAACGAGTTTGCGCAGACGGTATTGTTAAACACCTGTCTGTTACCATGCATCATCTTGAATACTCTTGAATGCACTTGTTTCTGCTGACTGCAAACATGCATTGAGGACAGGATAGCCACTGTTTAGCAGCCTGAATATTTCCGTGCATGGGAATTAATAACCAATGACGTGTTGTCCATTAGAGGGAACACTGAGTATAATACCAAGCAATTTCAAACAGTTGTTTGAATGCCATTCTGAAAAAATAACACTCCGACAGGGAGGAAGCTCATCATGGAACGCGAATCCATGGCATTTGATGTCGTTATCGTGGGTGCAGGCCCTTCCGGTTTGTCAGCTGCCTGTCGGTTGATGCAACTGTCTCAGGAGCAGGATAAAGAGCTTGGCGTCTGCGTTGTCGAGAAAGGTTCCGAAGTTGGCGCCCATATCATCTCAGGCGCAGTATTTGAACCAACGGCGCTGAATGAGTTGTTTCCCAATTGGAAAGATCTCGGTGCACCGTTACATACGCCGGTGTCATCCGATGATATTTATGTGCTCCGTTCCGAACAAAAATCGATAAAAGTACCCAGCCTGTTTGTGCCTGAAACCATGCACAATGAAGGTAATTATATCATCAGTCTCGGTAATCTCACCCGCTGGCTGGCGGAGCAGGCCGAGTCCCTTGGGGTGGAGATTTTCCCGGGATTTGCCGCCCAGGAAGTGCTGTTTAATGACGATGGCAGTGTTAAAGGCATAGCAACCGGAGACATGGGAATTTCAGCCTCCGGTGAAGAAAAAGACATCTTTATGCCCGGTATGGAGCTGCACGCCAAATACACGCTTTTTTCCGAAGGGTGCCGTGGGCATTTGGGCAAGCAACTCATCAGCCACTTTAACCTGGATGAGGGTCGTGATCCTCAACATTATGGTATTGGCATTAAAGAGCTGTGGGATATTGCGCCCGAGAAACATCAACAGGGTCTGGTGGTGCATACTGCTGGCTGGCCACTGGCTGAAAGCGGCTCTACCGGTGGCGGATTCCTCTACCATCTGGAAAATAACCAGGTAGTACTGGGCCTCATTACCGATTTGAGCTATTCAAATCCACACCTGAGTCCCTTTGAAGAGTTCCAGAGATTCAAAAAGAGTCCGGTAATCAAACAGTACCTGGAAGGCGGAAAACGGGTTTCCTATGGGGCCAGGGCACTGGCCAAGGGTGGGCCGCAGTCTTTACCTGAGATGACGTTCCCCGGTGGAATCTTGATTGGTTGTGACGCTGGAACCATGAATGGAGCCAAAATAAAAGGTTCCCATACTGCCATGAAGTCCGGCATGATTGCGGCAGAAGAGGTGTTCAAATCGGTGAGTGCAGGCTCTGAAGGCGGCAACACACTGAAATCGTTTGATCAGGCATTCAAAGCTTCCTGGCTTTATCAGGAACTGCATCAGCAGCGGAATTTCGGTCCGGCCATGCATAAATTTGGTAACATCTTTGGTGCTGCCTTTGCTTTTGCAGACCTTAATATCTTTAATGGCAAACTGCCATTCACCCTGCACGATACAACTCCGGATTATGCCCAGCTTAAACCGGCGGCTGAGTCCAGCCCCATCAACTATCCAAAACCCGATGGGGTGATCACCTTTGACCGCTTGAGTTCAGTGTTCCTCTCGAACACTAACCACGAGGAGGACCAGCCCTGTCACCTGAAACTGGCAGACGGGACCATTCCCCTGAAGCAAAACCTGCCGACTTATGATGAGCCTGCGCAAAGGTACTGCCCTGCCGGGGTTTATGAGATTGTTGCTGATGAGGATACCGGTGAAAACCGGTTCCAGATCAACAGCCAGAACTGCGTTCATTGCAAGACCTGTGACATCAAGGATCCCGCCCAGAATATCACCTGGATAGCCCCGGAAGGTGCTGGCGGCCCGAATTATCCAAACATGTGAGTATTCCCGAAATGAGGGTGGTTCAGCCACCCTCAACTATTTCCAGAAATCATTTCCAGAAATCATTTCCAGAAATCATTCCCAGAGACCATTCCCAGAGAATAGCCTTGCCCCTGGCTTCGGATGCTCAGCTCTACTCCCCCCGCCACCGGGGTCTCAATAGCCTCCGCCACTAACTGATAAAATACATTGCGACTGACCAATGCCTCCAACCGGTCCCTGACCCGGATATAAGGCGCAGACTCACCGGTTTCCGGGTTTTCCATCATTTTCAGAGGGTGCTCATGGTTCAGCACCACCTGATCATTCACATTGGTGGTAAACAGGTATTCTGGACCATCCGCACCCAACCGAACTTCTGCAGAAACGGCAACAAATGGCACATCCTCCACCTGAATCCTTACTTTTTCTACCGGTGTGACCAGATAGTAATGGCCATCATCATCATGCCTGAGAACTGAAGCGAACAGTTTCACCATTGATTCCCTGCCAATGGGTGAGCCATTGTAGTGCCAACGACCATCCCGACTGATGCGCATATCAATATCGCCACAGAAAGGGGGGTTCCAGCTGTGCACGGGTGGCAGCCCTTTGTCCAAAAACTGCAGATTCGACATGATATTTTCCGGCTTTGATCCATTGTTCACAAAGCAATCTCCCACGCTTGCTGGCTATTCGGCCATTATACCTTTTTTGACAATAACAAATTTTTGCTGTTTTTCAGGGTGCTTGCCATCAAGCAGATGAACTCATGAAAAAATGTCAAATTTATCTCTATTTGTAAGGTCAACAATAACCGATGCTAACATAAAGAAATAAATATTGGCTTAGGACTGGAGCATGGAACTCTTCAAAATGGTTGCGGGATGCCTTACCGGCTGGCTAAGTCGCAACGTTCAGGAAAGGACAAGTCCCCTGTGTGATTTTGAACGTGTCAGGCATGAAATTAAGCCCTGCGATGTTCTGTTGGTCGAAGGACGATCGAGAGTCAGCCAGGTCATTAAGCAAACCACTCAAAGCCCCTGGTCCCATGCCATGCTTTACCTTGGCCGACTGCACGATATTGAGGATGACAGAATTCGCCAGGTTGTCAGTGAGTCCTACGGCGGCTCCCCAGATGAACAGCTGATTATTGAGAGCGAGCTAGGAATTGGTACTGCTATACAACCCCTGAAGAACTATGAAGGGGAACATTTGCGCATTTGCCGCCCTAAAGGGCTCAGCTATAGCGATAGCCAGAAAGTCATACATTACGCGACCAGCCGCCTGGGTATGGATTACAACGTCCGGCAGGTTCTCGATCTTGCCCGGTTCTTCTTCCCCTATTCTTTTCTGCCCAGAAGGCTTGGCTCTTCATTGTTTCAGCATTCTCCGGGGCAGGAAACCAAAACCGTCTGTTCAACCATGATTGCCGAAGCCTTCAGTTTTATTCACTTTCCCATCCTGCCTCTGGTCAAACAGAATGGTGATGCTGGCGTACAGCTCTTTCAACGAAATCCAAAACTTTGTACGCCCAGTGACTTTGATTACTCGCCATACTTCCAGATTATCAAGTATCCATTTCTCGATTACAGTCATCACGCAGATTATCGACTGTTGCCCTGGCATGGTCAGAGGGTTCTGGAGGGCAGAGAAGCGGATTTTTATATGTCTTCCCAGCAAATTGAGCAGCTACAGAAAGAAAGCACTGTGGATCATGAGGTTTTGGGTGATTCGGCCTTCTCCACCCCTGATAAGAAAAACGGCGGTGAGAGCGACTCTGTTTCAACCCACTGATCCTTTCAGGCAAGGCGGTAGAATCCGGTGAATGTACGTTTATATATATTTAAGCCATTTTAGACGACATCAGGTTCCGTAAGAAAGCGATTAAAGCTGGCTATTCTAGCCCGAATATTTCATAAATAAGAGCAGGTTCCGCCCAAACACCTGATATGAT
>NZ_JAHHPO010000592.1 GCF_024606365.1 Endozoicomonas sp. ONNA2 | reverse complement strand
GTGCCAGGGTCTGCTTTTTTTCCGGCCAGGTAACAAACTTGGAAAGTTTGTAGACAATGGCGGCCTTGACCTTATCTGCTTTGGTAACCTCATTGGCTGCTGATAGAGTTACGTTTAAGCTGCAAAGCAGAGCAATGGCGATTATTGCGTACGTTTTTTTGATTATGATCGGCATGAAGTTATCCCCCCCATCCGATTAATGTTGCCAGCGTAACTGCAGGTACCAGGATTGCTGTACCTCAGTTTCGCCGAGTCCGCTGAATACTTCGTTGAATTCCAGTCGCTGTTTATCAAATAGATTCTTTCCGGTTAAGGAAAGCTCCAGGTCTTTGCCGAATTTTTTGGCGACCCTGACGTCAAGAGCCGTGTGGGCCTTGACCCGGGCATTTTTCAGGTTATCCATGTAACGTACCCAGAAATCCAGGTGCCACTGGTTGGGGAGGTTCATATAGGAGCGGATATTGGCGGTGTGGTCAGCACTGAGGGTTTCCAGAAGGTTTTCATTGCCTTTGAGATAATCTTGGGTAACCGGCGATTCTGAGCCATCAGTAAAGACATCGGTACCCAGAAAACTGTAATTAAACTGAAGTTTCCACCAGGGTTTTGCTTGCCAGTCAGCCGTTATCTCTGCACCGTAGGTGTGGGCGCTAAGGTTATTGGTAAATGTGGTCGGCCACTCAATAACCATCTCTGAGCTGTCCGGGTTAACGCCATAAGAGCAAACTTGAAATCCTGCAGTCGGGTGTGCAGTCAGGGTTGTACCGGAATAACAACCCTGGTCGTCCACATAAGCCAGCAGATCTTTGTATTGATTGAAGAACGTTGATACATCAATCCTGAAGTTATCTCCAATCTGCTCACGGTACCCCAGTTCAAAGGCCAGAAGTTTTTCCGATTGCAATGATTCGTTGCCCCGGATCGCCAGCAGGTTAGCGTGTGTATTCGGAAGTAGCGGGTCACGCAAAAAGGTGATTCCCCTCGTGGTGACGTCTGTTTCACTGATGGATGGTGTTTTTAATGCACTGGCCACTTTCATCCACAGGGTTTGTTGTTCAGAAATTTTCCAGGTTAAGCTGGCATTGGGTTGCACTTCAAACCCGGTGAAATTGTTGTGTTCAAATCGTGAACTCAGCGTCAGCTCCCAATCCGGGCGCAAACGAATATGGTCTTGGATAAAGGCACTGTATAGTTGATCGGTTCGATGGTTTTGGGATACCAATATATAGTCTGTGCCACTGAGACGGTAATTGGTCAGGCGATAACCAAGCCCCCAGATGACCTCATGGTTGTTCCAGGGCTGGGACTGATGCTGGAACTCCAATTCGCCAGTGTCACGTTTCTCGGTTATTCGATAATCGTAGTTTTCATAGCGATCATAGTAGCCTTTGAGTGAAAAATTACTGCCATCACTCAAGAATTGTTTGTAGTTGCCGATCAGGTGGCCACCGCGTTGATCTCGCTTCAGTCTCGCCACCGTGTCTTTTTCTGTTGTACCGTTATAGTTATAAAGAACCAGGTCTGGTTGAGTTGTGCCATCATAAACTTCTGCTTGTACTGAAGCTTCCGCCCCGTTTTCGGTTCGCCAATCTGCCCGCAGGCCTGTACGGTTTATCTTCCAGTCATCATTGGCATCAGTGCCATCAGGGTTGGCCAGACCATCACGGGTGAATGTTTTAAAGAAGGCTCGATAATAACCGTTATCCCCCAGCTCTCCACCGTAGCGATAAGCCGCAAAAGCTCTCTCTTCAGAGCCAAACCCGGTAGATAACAGACCACCCTGGGTATCTGCCGCATGTTTGGTAATTATGTTGATCACGCCATTCACCGCATTGGCACCCCACAGCGCCGCACCCGGACCACGAATCACCTCAATACGGGCAATGTCTTCCAGCATGGTGTCCTGGACATCCCAGTTCACACCGGAGAACAGGGGCGAGTACACGGTGCGCCCGTCGATCAGTACCAGCAATTTATTGGCAAAAATGTAGTTAAAGCCCCGGGTGCTGATGGACAAGCTATTGCCATTCAATCGGGCTACCTGCATGCCCGGCACCATTCTCAGGGCCTCTGGAATGGATGTCACACCCGAACGCTGAAGATCTTCATTGG
>NZ_JAHHPO010000591.1 GCF_024606365.1 Endozoicomonas sp. ONNA2 | reverse complement strand
GCTATTTGACGAAGAAGCAGGAATTTTTAGACCAATTTATCGCAACCGCAGTAGGACAGTCTATTCTCGGACAGCCTCCTGGCAGCTCATGGTCATCTGCAAGCGAAAATACAGGCACCGAGTGCAGAGACTACATACGACAGTGCGGCGAAGATTTCTCCTATGGTGACTGTGCGTTCGATCTGCATATCTATGTTTCCACCCTCCGTTTGGGAAATATAAGCAGCACCGGCATCAGAAACGCCATCAGGGGCTTCATTGGGGACCCCCACAAGGGCGGTACTTCCGTCGCCGCTGATAGAGCAGGAGACCCCGAAGAAGTCATTAGTTTCTTTATCACTGGCTACCAGCTTCGCTTGTTCTGTCCACACGGTCCTGCTGACAACCCATAAAAAGCACCCATCCTGGAAGGGCCGCCAGCAGGTAGCCCCGCCATACCATAAAAGTCCGATAACTTATACGGGGGTAACACCGAACTCGGCTGCAATCATAGAAACATTTAGACGACAACTAATGTTTAATGGCATAAGTTATTCCCCTCTCCCTAAATCGACAACTTCTATTTCACTACAGAATATGGTTTTTGCGCCCGAGACAGTGACATTGACCAGCTTGGCTTCAAGGGCTGCCAATCGTGCCGCCAAACTAATGACCAATGAATCAACCTCTGCCCCGGTGTAATAACGATCATCGTGGTTATGGCTGGCCGGAGTGAAAGTCGCTGCCGTTGTTTTGGTCTCGTCTCGCGCTGCGAGGGTGTCATCCCTATAACCAAGGACCAAAGTCCTTTTACTGGCGACCTCTGCCCGGTCAGCCTCAACCTCATTACGCAGCGAGGCCACCGCAACCTTGTCAGCCTGAACAACTGCCCTGCTGACACTGGCTGAACGGGCTGCTGCATCTGCTAACGCTTTGGTAGCAGCCTTACTGACACTGGCGGCACTGGTTGCGTTCTCTATATACTCAAGGTCTTTACGGATAGTCTCCCGCAACGCAGCAGTAGCCGCCAACTCGTTACTGAGCTGAATTTCAAACGTAAGCGCTTATTTAAGGACGTCTTCTAAACCCATCACCTGTCTGCCACGCTAACCCCTGTTTCAAAAACAGGAGCGAGTCG
>NZ_JAHHPO010000590.1 GCF_024606365.1 Endozoicomonas sp. ONNA2 | reverse complement strand
AGGAATTTTTAGACCAATTTATCGCAACCGCAGTAGGGCAGTCTATTCTCGGACAACCTCCCAGGCGCCCCCGCGCTCCTGTCTTATATCACCGCCTGCGCAGCCCGGCCCGATTAGGCGATGCTTTACGACGGGTTTGGTAAACCGGATTTACGCAAGCCTCCATCAGCAGTAGCGGACTGCCCCTGCGCTATTTGTTGTTGGTCTTTTGTTTGATGTTGGGTATCTACACGATTCCCTCTGATGCGCTCTGCGCGGGGCGGCCATCCACCTGCGCGTCCCGACCCTGTTGGGCGCGGGTTTACGAGGATTTTGCTAATTTACCGTCAGGTTTTGCTAACATATGCCTCTCCGTCACAGTCAGGCTCTCATACTTTGAAGGGCAACCCGACTTTATGGGGCATGAGGGATGGGGAAATATGGAAAGCAGCCAAACTTTCGACTAAACAGGATTCTGGAACGATCATGTGGTTCAAAAACCTTATTTTTTATCGGTTTACCCAGCCATTCAAAACGTCTGTTGACGATCTTGAAGAGCTGCTCCGCCAGAAACGCTTTCGCAGCTGTGGCAGTCAGGATATCAGTACCTATGGCTGGGTTCCCCCACTGGGCAAACAGGGTGAACTGCTGACCCATGCTGGCCATGGTTTCATTATGATCACGGCACGCAAGGAAGAAAAAATTCTTCCCGCCAGTGTGATCAATGAAGCAGTAGAAGAAAAAGTTGAACACATCGAACAGGAGCAGGACCGTCAGGTTTTCAGCAAAGAGAAGAAAGCATTAAAAGACGATGTACTGATGGAACTACTGCCAAAAGCATTCAGCCGAAGCCAGAACACCTTTGCCTATATTGACCCGATAAAGGGTTGGCTGGTGGTGGATAGCTCTTCATTCAAGAAAGCTGAAGAGCTGACTTCCTGTCTGCGAGAATGCCTTGGCACCCTGCCGATTATTAACCCGCCACTGAAAAACATGCCATCCCATGCCATGACCCGGTGGCTGGCTCAGGAGGCCCCGGTGCCTGACAAGCTGGTGATCGGTGATGAGTGCGAACTGCGTGAGCCCGGTGATGATGGGGGGCAGGTAAAAGTCAGTAAACAGGAATTGATTGGTGAGGAGATTGAGGTTCACCTTCAGGCGGGAAAACAGGTCAGCAAAATGGCCCTGATATGGAATGATGCCCTGAGCCTTGTCCTTGGTGATGACCTGGTCATCCGCAAACTGAAGTTCACCGACTCCATTCAAGAGCAGCTTGATGAAGTCAACGCTGAAACAGCGGCCGAGCAGTTTGACGCTGACTTCTCCATCATGACTGTGACACTGCAGCAGATGCTCGATGAACTGGTAGAAAACCTTGGCGGAATGAGTCAGGAAGCACTGGAAAGACATGAGGTCGCCAGCTTGTCGGTGGAAATCCCGGAAAAGGAGACCGTTTAAGCAGCCAGGAGGCTGTCCGAGAGCAACGCAGGAGCAGTTGCCGCGTAGGGCAGTCTATTCTCGGACAGCCTCCT
>NZ_JAHHPO010000589.1 GCF_024606365.1 Endozoicomonas sp. ONNA2 | reverse complement strand
AAAGGAAGAAAAAAGAAATCTTTTCTTTGTGTCTCTGTGCCTTTGTGGTTCAAATCTATCAACCTATATCAATGTCACTGTTTACAGGGCTTTTAAGCTTAAGTCAGTGCCATTGCTCTCTCAGGCTGCCCTGTGCGGCTCCTGCCTGTTGTCCGGTGGTAGCAAATTGGTCTAAAAATTCGGAAATTTTTAGTAAATAGAACCGCTATTCACAAAAAATTTCCGACTTTTTATCCTCAATTTTCTAACATCCTCACCTGGCGCTATGCTCGGACAGCCTCCTGGCGAAACAGGCAGACCCATCAGGCAGATGCTGACTGTTTCTCGTGATTCTGCTCTTGCGTGTTCATCTGGATAAAATAGGTAATGCCGCTAAGCTCCATTAATGAGGCAACATCATCGGGTACGTTATACAGCGAGAGATAGAAATGTCCTGCCAGTTGTACCTGACAATGAAGCAGTAAATTCAATCCATCACTACTGATGCTTTTGAGTAGGGTGCAATCAAGCACAATATGGCTGGTGTCGATTCCGGTGGCATTTTCGACAGCATTCTCCAATATATGGATGGTACTGGCATTAACCTCACCATCCAGAATAATGAGCGTGTAGTTTTGATAGCTTTCGAGATTAATGGTTAATTCCATACTCCTTCTCCCGGTTTGATCCCTTAGTGATGGACATAGTAAGGGCAGGGGCTGTGTTTTTGCATAACACTCTGGTTACAGGGTCTGACAATTGTGCCGTGCCATAGTTCATTCCGGGTGTTCTTTTTTTTGAGGGTTTTTTAATGATAAATGGTTGAAATTTTGTTAATTGATTTGTGGTTTTGTTATTGGGGCTGGCGCTGTTGTTATTGGTTTAAAAGAAAAGTACGAATAACATTGTGGTATAATTCAATGTAATGAAAGGATGTCATTATGTTAAGAAGAGTCCGAACCAGTGCCCAGATAATGATTACCGTGTTTAGCTTTATGGGGTGCTATCAGTCAGGGAATGTATCAGAATCGGTTTTGGCCGCCCAGTATCGCTGCATGAGCAATCGCTACGAAACCAGAAAAGATGATCGTGAAGCTGGACGCTGCAGTGGGAATTGACTGCATTGGCCCATCTCATCTCCATCCTGATTTTGTATAGACATTACCGGGTTTATTTATTGCCCTGCAGGGTTGTCTGGAGGGCGCTATTGTTTGACAGCCTCCTACCATCTGTTGTCGTTCTGAGGAAAGGCATTAAATAACTACTTTCCGCTTCGGGTCTTTAAAGACCAATGGCACTGCCAAGCCCCGTAGACACGGGCATTGATACAGGTTGAGAGATTTGAATTTGAACCACAAAGCGCACTGAGAAGAGCTTTTCTTTTCCTTTGTGCTCTTTGTGTCCTTTGTGGTTAAAACCATAGGGTGCATTAAAGCTTACGTATGGCAAGAATTTTCCTTCGGCACGATAGGCAATGGCCTCTGTTGCCCTTTAAGGGTGGTCCTCCAAAGTCATTGTAATTTCGAAAAAGGCCTTTGAAAGCCCGGGCTCTTCTGATACTTCAACCGTCAAGGGCGGCATATCCGTAGATAATGACTGGCAATTCTGAACCAATTTAAAGTATTTCTCATATAAAAAACTATGTTTTTCTGAAAACACTTTCATGGCAGTTTTGCCTTGTTTGTCTTCGATAGCCATTAATTCAGTAAAGGTTTCATGACCCAGTTTTTCAACTAACAGTTCGACGACGTTATCTTCCAAATTTCGATAAGAAGATAATTTGTGCAGAGGTGTGCAGCCTTCGTGGTCTCTAATTTTAAGTAACTCAACCAGCACAGTGGGATCTGCGTTTTTAAATAGGTGTTCCAGAAACTGCTTTTGTACTTTTGGTGTAGCATCCCGTTTTAAAGCTCTGCTCAGCTTTTTTGGTTTTGAAGTCAGGAGCGCGTGTAAGGGGGTTGAGCCGTCGCTTTTCAAACGGCTTTGCAAAAGCGAAGTTAATCCATAGGTTTCATCCAGCCACACAACGGTCTCAATGATATCGCAAGGGTTTATATCCGTTTTATTAATCACTTGGTCATGGAAAATAAGATGTAATAAATTCTCACCAGTTGTCGGGTTTATTTTTTCAAGCAAGGCCCGGCCTGAACCTCCAAGGATGCCCAGGATTGTTGCAAGGATATCTTTATAACCAAAAAGGTGTAAATTATCACTTGTGACCAGTTCGGATAAAAAGCGTCCTTTTATCAGCTCGTCACTCATCATGCCCATCATTCCCTGAAACAGCAGCTTAATTAATCTGGCATCCTTTTGCACGATTTCTATAGTCAAACGGTTCTCTAACAGAATGGACACATGTTTATTTCTCATGCTGTAAACTTGGGCAAATCGATTCAGTACCGTAAGCAGTGGACTTTCCTTGCCGGGCAACGGATTCAAAGCCCATTTGACAAAAGCATCTTTGTCACCTGCTGTCTGCTGTGCCACCATTAGCCGAGGAAGGTTTTCCTTCGGGTGCTCTTTTCCAGAGAGATACTTTTCAAGTACATATATAATAGAGTCTGTACATTGAGATGGTGTTTCGTTGCTGAAATAATCGTCAGTAATCATCTCTCCATTGCTGTAGAGGCTGGCTAAGAAATGTTTGTGATAATCGTGGAGCAGTTTCTTGTTAAATGTTGAATCGCTTATTTGTCTCAGGTAATGGCTGGCATCCTTGCTCCCGGTTTCTAAAGCATGCTGAAAACAATGAGCAACAACTATATCCCGACCGGCCTTGCTATGGTAATTTGCCAGAATGTTGTCGATCCATTGCCGCTCGGTCTCCAGCAAATTCTGGAACAGGTTTGTTTGGTGATTCGAACGGTAAACGAGCAGTTTAATTCGTAAATCCTCGTCAGTAATTTGTCTCCATAGATATTTAGCCAATTGCCATTGTCCACTGTTCATGGCATCTGCAATGGGTGTTTGCGCTTGCTGCCTGAGGGTATGATCGGTAGCTGCGTCATCCCAAATATTTGGATTACCGGCAATCAGTTGGTCCACCTGGCTACCTTTCATACCACGCATTAGTTGATCTATCTTATGAGTTGAGTTTTGGTTACAAACAACCAGGTATTGAAAGAGGGAATGTCCCTGAGAAATACAAACCGACATCACTTTGCATCTCAATGATGGGCATTGGATTGAATTGACGATATAGTGAATTTGGTAAAATTCATTTGATTCAATACACTTTTGCAAAAGTGAATGCAAAAGTGAATTGTTCTTTTCCGCTTCCGCTGTGTAAAGCTCAACAAGTTGATTGTCGACCAATGTTTCCGTCAATTTTTTAAATAAATCCTCAAATCTCGCTATACCGTTTATTTTACAGGTGGACAACAGGGGAGACTCATTCTTTTTTCCGGTAAATCTGACAGCATCGAAGCGTTCATCTTTATCCAGGTGATCTAACAGCCGACTAACACGTTGTTGTCGTGTTTCTGAATCTAGACGATATATATAATAAGCTAAACAGTACTCTGCAATATCACCAAACATGAACTGCAACAAGGTTTCATCAATGTCCGGGCCCCCTTTCACGAGTTTTATTATCAATTCCCTGTTTTCCTTGATAGCAGTATCAAACAGATAAGTGCATTCATTAAAAAGACAGGCAAATGCAAGAGGAGGAACAAGGCCATTGACTGGATGAACGACCATGTCAAGAAGTGTTTTTCTCCCTAATTTACCCTCCAATTGTTTAAATAATGACTCTTCCATAACACAGCAGGCGTTGTGCAATAACGTCACATCATCGTCATTATATTCTAATAGGGCATCTCGTAACTCTTTGTCAGTTAGATTGTCAAATAAAACCCGGAAAAAAATTATGCCTGCCCTGGATTCACCGGCTGCTTCCGCAAGTGAAACCGCGCGATGCCCGGATTTATTATTTGCCTTTAGCAATTCATGAGGGGGTTTAGCTGTCAACAGGCTTTTAATCTGATCTTCCGTAAAAATATTGAGTTCTTCCTCAAGGCTAACAGTGTCATGTTCCATCAAGTATGTATAGGTTGGTTCGAATTGAGAACACCAGGTAGCGAGTTTACAGATTTTTGAACGGAGTGGGGGACTGCAGCGAGAAAGTTTCCTTTCAATCACCGCTTTTTCTAACATTTCGGTCAAGATGTCTTTTTTCAGTTTAGTTGGCTCACTATCAGCAATGGTCAGTTTCATCTTTTTTCCCTTTGACCATGTGACTGGTCCGGACTGTGATGAAATCCTGGCATCAACTGTTGCTGCTGGAGCGGGTTGAGCTGTGGTTGGGTTTGTATTCATTGGTAGTTTACCATTTGCTATTACATAATGATTCGATTTGACTGTCAGGGTGACCTTTTGTTACGAACGGCAATCCTGAACCTTACGGTTGTATTTTTCATATAAAGAACTATGTTTTTTTGAAAAATAGTCCAAGACTCTTTCGCCTTGTTTGTCTTTGATCGCCATTAATTCAGAAAAGGTTTCATGACCCAGTTCATCCATTAACAGATCGACGATTTTATTGTTGATTTTTTGATAAGAAAATAATTTGTGCAAAGGTGTGCAGCCGTTAAAGTCTTCAATTTTTAGTAACTCAACCAGCAGAGTGCGATTTTTGCTTTTACAAAGGTGCTCTAGAATCTGTTTTTGTACAATTGGTGACTTGGCAAACCTGAAACCTATGATGTTGTCTGAAGTCAAGAGTACATGTAAGGGGGTTGAGCCATCACTGTTCAAACGACTTGTTAAAAGCGAGGTTAATCCATAGGTTTCATCCAGCCAGACCACGGTCTTAATGAAATCACAAGGTTGTATAACCATTTCATTAATCACGTCGTGATGAAAAATAAGATGTAATAAATTCTCACCGGTCGTCGGCTTTATTGTTTCAAGCACGGCCTGGCCCGAATCCCCCAGGGTATCCAAGATTGTTGCAAGGATATGTTTATCAGCAAAAAGCTTTAAAGTCTCACCATTGATGATCAAGCCAGATAAGAATTCTTTTATCTGCTCCCCACTCATCATGCTCATCATTGCCTGAAACAGCTGCCTGGTCAATCTGACTTCTTGTTCGATCAGGTTGCATCCCAAAGTCAAACGGAAATTTGATATAATGAATTGAGGTTCATTTCTCCTACTATAAACTTGGGCAAATCGATTCAGTACCGTAAGCAATGGACTTTGCTTGCCATGCAACGGACTTAATGCCCATTTGACAAACGCATCTTTATCACCTGCTTGCTGCTGTGTCGTCATTAGCTGAAGAAGGTTTTCCTCCAGGCGCTTTTTGTCAAAGAGACTCTTTTCAAGTACATGTACAACGGAGTCTGTACATTGAAATGGGGTTGTGTCGCTGAAATGATCTTCAGTAATCATCGCTCCATGGTTGCAGAGGCTGGCTAAAAAATATTTGTGCTTATCGTCAAGCAGTTTCGTTTTGAATGGTGAGTTGCTTATTTGTTTCAGGTAATGGCAGGCATCATTCGGACTTTCGGTTGCTAATGAATGCTCAAACAATTGGGCAAACAGTAAATCCCGCCTGGACTGTCTGGAAGAATTCAGTTCGTATTCGAGCGATTGCCGATCAGTCTCTAGCATGTTTTGGAACAGGCTTGTTTGGTGTTTTGAACGGTAAAAGAGCAGATTGATTCGTGCATCCGGGTCAGTAATTTTCGTCCAGAGATATTTAGCCAGGCGCATGTTGTTCCTGTTGATAGCATCTACAATTGGTGTTTGTTCTCGCTGCCTGAGTGTATGATCGGTACTCTCCACCGTTTGCTCCCAAATATTCGGGTCAACGGTAATCAGTTGATCCAGCTGGTTATCATTCATACCAGACAGTAGGTCTTTTATTTTTTCAATTGTGTGATCTGTACACTTATGAACCAATTGTTGAAATATGGAATGCCCCTTCGATGTGGAAACCGACAGTATTCTAAACCTAAATAATGGGGACCTGATTGAATTGAGGATAATGTCAACTTCAAATGTGCTATTAATTTCAAAACATTTTTGCAATAGGGATTTATTCTTTTCCTCTTTTGTTGTAAACAACTCAACAATTTCATATTCATCCAGCTGACATTCATCCAGACTTTTCACCAATTTTTTAAGTAAACCTTTGTGCAGGCCTTGCTTACAGGCCAACAACAATGGTGACTCACGCTTTTTTCCGGTAAACCTGACAGCTTCAAAAAACTCTTGATCATCCAGGGAATCTAAAAGATTTTGGAAGATTTTAAGTTTTTGACCATTTTGAATCAATGGGCTTGCCATATCACCAAGCATGAACTGCAACAAGGATTCATCGATGTCGGGGGCTCCCTTCAGGAATTTTACTATCAATTCCCTGTTATAATCGATAGCGGTATCAAACACATATGAACTTTCATTATAAAGACAGGCATGTGCAAGGGGAGGAATATGACCACTGACTGGACGGGTGAGCATCCAGATAAGTGTTTCCATACCTGATTTCTGCTTCAATTGATTGAATAACGACTCTTCCATAACCACGACGGCAAAATGCAATAACGTCCATTCACCATCCACAGATTCTGACAGCGCACCCTGTAATTCTTCTGTAGTCAGCCGGTCAAATAATAACTGGAAAAAAACACAGCCTACCTTGGATTCGACGGCTGCTTCGGGTAGTGAAGCATACCGGGCATCACAAATTTTTACTCTCCACAGACTTTTGACCTGATCTTCTTTAAGCAGATTTAATTGGGCCTTAAGGTTTGGAACGTCATTTTCCATCAAGTATTTATATATTTGCCTGAAAGGATGATGGTAAGCCCAATCGGGGTTATTGATTGCTGAGTGGGAAAAATGATTAACGCGGATGACTGGTCTATCAATAATCTGGTCTTCAGGGATTTCTGCTGTCCTTGATTTGGGCACTTTGGTTGTTTCGGCATCAGCAAAGGTATTAACTTTCCTTTTTGAGGCTGTTAATGCTTCGGGCTTTGATGAAATCGGGTTGTCCACGGAAATATCTGGTTTCAGGCGAGGTCCGGTTGTATTTGTAATCATTAAAGGTTATCCATTTGCTAATACTTAAATAGTTGTTTAGACAGTCAGGATAACCTTTTGTTCCCTCATAATGGATATCGGTCTGGATTGACAAATACCCGGGTGGTGAAGATTAAATCGGTAAATGGCGCATTACTGAAATGCACTTCGACAAAGCTGGCGGTCCAGCCTTTATTATCCTCGGGCAGTTCTACCTTACTGCTGCATTGCCTTCCATGACAGGTAAATTTCACTTTGGTTCGAGTATAAGGTGAAAGGTCTGGATTTGCTGGTATCCGGTGGAACAAAGTGAACACCGGATGCAGTGATAAAGAACTTGGGAAGTTTGAGAAATCGCTTGCGTCGAGACCATCAGGGCACTGATGAATAACCAGAGTATGGTTTTTGTCATTACCTTTGTTGCTTGCTGAATTGGTTGATCGTTAAAAATTTCAAGATAGCGTAATGTTATTCAGGGGAGTGTCACGGTGACCTGCCTCCTGCCATTATCCTCAGTTTTCTTCCGCCTCGTTACGGGGTCGCAGATGGTCGCTATGCCCGGTCAGGCTCCCGGCTGGAGATTCCTCTGGCGGCACATAGGAAACGGTAAATGCCAGCATGTCCTGGTCAATAAACAGGTTCAGTATTGCGTCGCTGAAAGTGGCGAGCAAGTGATTGGCGTTTCCTTGCGCTGGATTGCCTTCCAGGCCCGACAGGGAAATCTGATACTTTTTGTCCTCCCGGGGAGTGTCCCGGGGGCGCAGGACAGAAAGCTGTAATTCACCCGAAGGTGGCCAGGCCCCGCCATCACAGGAGCCTTCAAGAAATTTCACAAACAGGCGGTTTCTGTCCAGGTGACTGCTGTGGCTACTCTGTGCCGGATAAAATTCCAGTGCCATTACATATCTCCCATCAGCAGTGAAGAAACAAGGGCTGCTCAACGATACCCTGTCAGCTCTGCCCGAACGGATAGCAGCCACCTTCTCGCCGAAGTGGGCAATGGGCCAGCAAAATGGCAGGGCTGAATAGGGTATCTGGTGAAGCACCGGGTCAGTGGCCTCAGCACTGCCGTAGAAGCGTTCGACGTTCATGGTCAGTTTGTCATCAAAGACATAGCGCGGGCTGTTATCCGGGTTACTGCCGAACAGATGCCAGGATGTCGCAAGATAGTTGATGCCTACCGGCACAGAACCCTGCCCTGGCCGGATTTGACAGTGTGCGGGCGCCCTTGCCAAATCAATGATGCGCACCAGATTCTCTGATTCATCCCCTGCAGGGGATTGGCGTTTGCCAATAACAGTGATCTTCAGGGCAATGTTGCGGGGCCAGGGCAAAAGAAGGTCTTTCTCCCCTGGCACAATCTGTACATAAAGGCCGGACACAGGGTTTGGGTGAATACTATCATCATTTTCCACTGGTCTCAGGATCAAGCGCATTTGGTAGTCTTCGACAGTGAAAACCTCACTTGTCAGACTCGGGCGACTGGAACTCAGGATGGCGCTGGTAATCTCGGAAAATTCAAGACTATGAACCGTAAGGTCACGGCGGGCAACCAGCGCTTCCCGGAGCCCGGCCAGGGCAGCAAAACTCTGGCTGCTGTCGACCGTAGCCGGGAGATCAGTCAACCGCTCAGTGAGAGAGAATACCTTTGCCTCCAGCATTGCTATTTTGCTGCCCTGTTGCCTGTTGGAGGCTTCCAGGGCTGGCAGCTGCTCAAGGGCTTGTTCTTTTTGCTGAACCACCGCTGCCATCTGCTCCGACGTTTGCCTGGCCAAATCATGAAAAACACGCACCTTCAACTCCGACAGACCCGGCAAAAAGTGATGGCAGCGGCGAAGATGTACTTTCTGAAAGTGGGACATAATACCAGACCACGGACAGCCCCGGTCTTTTGCCAGGCAGTCAACCTCAAGGACAGCAATCTCTCTTTCCTGGCATTTGTCCCGGAAGTAGACAGGCGTTGAAACCTCGTGAGTGGCACTGGCAGCAGGCGGGTTGGTTATCACGTAACGTTTGAAACAGGATTCACAGGCATGGGCCCCGTCACCATATTGAACAGGTTGGAAAAGAATATGTTCAGCCCCGGGCAGGCTCAGGGAGCAGATGTACTTGCGGGTATCAGCATTTTTGACCAGCCGGGGAGGAAACTGGCCAAAGACAATTGGCTCCAGTTCAGGAATTGTCTGAAAATAACTTCCACATATTCAGATGTTCCACCGCAATCATCAG
>NZ_JAHHPO010000588.1 GCF_024606365.1 Endozoicomonas sp. ONNA2 | reverse complement strand
GGCATACCAGCTGGGTGGACTTTGTCACGCAATTGCCCGATGGACGGCTTGTTTCCTACTCTAATGACACCACTGCAAAGGTGTGGGATCTGGATAAACCCGTCGGACAGCAATGTGTGGCGACGCTGCAAGGGCATACTGACAGGATGAGTTCAGTTATACCATTGCTGGATGGTCGGCTGGCTTCGGGCTCTTTTGATAATAAAATAAAGGTATGGGACCTGAGCAAACCTGCCGGGCAGGAATGCGTGGTGACGTTCCATAATCATACCTGCTGGGTGAACTCAGTTATACCGTTGCCCGGTGGGGGGCTGGCTTCTTGCTCTAAGGACAGGACCATAAAGGTGTGGGATCTGAACAAGCCTGACGGGTAGTAATGAATCGGACGCACCGCTTAAAAGAAGAAACATCGTTGATTATAAAATATACCTGTAGACCGGGTTAAAAATTTCCGCGCAGTGGCCTGCCTTGAGTCTTTATAATTTAAAAGATCAGTTTTTTGCACGCTTTATTACTTAATTCACATTAACCACACAAAACCGGCTCAAACAACTGTTCGCATCTTTTCCTGTTTTGGCCACTACACTGGAATGATTCATTATTTAATATATATTAATACTCCAGAGCTATTTACAGGTTAGTGGTCAGAAATTTTATGAATATTGGAATTGCTAATAATATTGGTAATATATCCTCACAACTTCCCATTGGAACAAACCCGCCTGACAATCAGGCAGAAAAAAAAACGGCACAGGGGATTTCAGCAGGGCGGTTGCATCAAATGTACAATAGTTCCGTTACTGTCAGGAATGAGGGCGAATTTCCAGATATTAATTCCCGTTCTATATCAGGCGAGAATATTTCTAAGGCTGACAGTTCTGAAAAGCCAATCAAACTGAGCGATAGTACATCTGAAACTACCACCCTGGCGATTTCAGTTATTCCCCCGGAACAGGTATCGCCTTTGTTAGCATTGCCAAATGAACTCTTGGCCAAGATTGCTGAGTACCTGCCTTTTACTGATTTCAGAAGCCTGGATTTGACCTGTAGACGACTAAACACACTTTTTAATACCGAAGAACGGCTGAAAATCCTGGTTGCTCAATATTATGGCTCTGCCGCTGAGGCCTACAGAAAAATAATTAACAAATGGGACATACCTGCTGTTCCAACCAGGCAAATTCATGATTCTTTAGCGCTGCTTGCTCTTCGACGATACCAAAGTAATTTATACTTGGCTTCCCGGGGGATAAATTCCGGGCAAATCTGCCGGTTAACGCTAGAGGAGCATTTTGTACCGGTGCATTGTTTCACTTTATCGGCTAATGGTTGGCTGGCTTCGGGCTGTTATGACCAGACCATAAAAGTGTGGGATCTGGGCAAGCCCGAAGGGCATCAATGCGTGATGAGGCTGAATGGGCATACTTGCGAAGTGCGAAGTGTCATACAATTGGCCGACGGGCGGCTGGTTTCTTACACTCGTGACACGGAAGACGAGACAATAAGAGTGTGGGATCTGAACAAGCCCGACGGGCAGCAATGCGTGGCGACACTGGGTGGGGGTATCGCTGTGTTCAACGTCACGCAATTGTCTGATGGGCGACTGGCATGTTGCTGTGCCGATGGGACCATAAAGATTTGTGATCTGAGCCATCCAAGCGGGCAGCCATCCGTGTTGACACTGAATGGGCATACCGACTGGGTGAAATCTGTCACGCAATTGCCCGATGGTTGGCTGGCTTCGGCCTCTGAGGATAAGACCATAAAGGTGTGGGACCTGAGCAAGCCCCATGGGCAACAATGTGTGGTAACGCTGAATGGGCATACTAAAACGGTGCAAGCTGTCACGGTAATGGCCAATGGGCAACTGGCTTCTTGCTCTTATGACCATACCATAAAAGTGTGGGATCTGGGCAAGCCCGATGGGCAGCAATGCGTGATAACGCTGAATGGACATACCGGCTGGGTGGTATCTGTCATGCAATTGCCCGATGGACGGCTTGTTTCCTGCTCTAATGACAAGACCATAAAGGTGTGGGATCTGGGCAAGCCCGTTGGACAGCAATGTGTGGCGACGCTGCAAGGGCATACCGGCTGGATCAATTCGATTGTTTTATTGCCTGATGGTCGGCTGGTTTCCTGTTCTTCTGACAAGAAAATAAAGGTGTGGGACCTGAGCATGCCTGATGGGCAGCAATGCGTGGTGACGTTGCATGGTCATACCAACTGGGTGAACTCAGTTATATCACTGCCCGGTGGGCTGCTGGCTTCTTGCTCTTTGGATGGGACTATAAAGGTGTGGGATCTGAACAAGCCAGATAGATGGGCAGTAATGGATCCGATACACCGCATAAAAGAAGAAACATCGTTGATTAATAAATATACCGGTAGACCGGGTTAAAAATCACCGCGCCGCGCTTTGGCCTGCCTTGAATCTTTATAATTTTCAGAACCAGCTTTTTGCAGGCTTTAATTACTTTATTCACATTAACGACGCAGAACTGTCTCGAGCCACTGATCGCATGTTTTCTGCTTTTGCCACTACACTGGAATGATTCATTACTTCTACAGTAATGAACTCCAGAGTTCCTTACTGGTTAGCGGTCAGAAGTTGTATGAATAATGAAATTGGTAATAATATTGGTACCATTTCCCCTCAACTTCCCATTGGAACAATCCCGTCTGATCGTCCGACAGAAGAAAAAACGGCGCAGGGTATTTCGGTTATTCCCCCGGAACAGGTGTCGCCTTTGTTAGCATTGCCAAATGAACTCCTTGCTAAAATTGCCAGGTACCTGCCTTTCGCTGATTTCAGAAGCCTGGATTTGACAA
>NZ_JAHHPO010000587.1 GCF_024606365.1 Endozoicomonas sp. ONNA2 | reverse complement strand
TGCTGTTAATTTCACCAGAAGAGGGAAACAAAGCTATTCTCTCTGCCACCAGTTCAGAAAGTGCCTTGTTCTTGTGAGACATCAACTCCGCCACCAACAACCAGGGAATCATCCCGGAATCACAATAAGCAAAGTCACGGAAATAGTGGTGGGCACTCATCTCACTGCCATACACAGCATCTTCGTCCCGCATCCGTTCCTTGATAAAGGCATGACCGGTTTTGCACAATACCGGCACACCGCCAGCTGCCGATACCTGGTCAATGGTATTCCAGGTCAACCGTGGATCATGAATAATCTTCGCGCCAGGATAGTGAGCCAGAAACGCCTCACCCAGCAGCCCGACAATATAATACCCCTCAATAAACTGACCTTTTTCATCAAACAGAAAGCAGCGGTCAAAATCCCCGTCCCAGGCAATCCCCATATCCGCCTTATGCTCAAGCACCGCATCCACAGTTGCCTGCCTACAGTCGTGTAATAACGGGTTAGGAATACCATGGGGGAAATTCCCATCCGGCTCATGGTGAATCTTCACAAACTCCACCGGCACACCAGTCGGCCTGTTAATGCTCCCTGCCGAACAGGCACTTCCGCCATCCATGGCGGTCGCCTTAAACTGCTCTTCAATGGCATCAATCACATGCCCGGCAGCACCATTGCCAGCATTCACTACCAGTTTCAAAGACTGCAATTCAGCAGGTTTGATATAGCCCAGAATATGCTCCACATAAGGGGCAAGGTTGCTGATCTTTCGATAAGAGCCAAAAGGAATATCCGCAGAACCAACTCTGTCTGGTTGAACAAAAACATCCTCAGCCAACCGCTGAATCTCCCGCAACCCCGTATCCCCAGAAATCGGCTTACTCTCCTCCCGCACCAGCTTCATCCCGTTATAGTCTTTCGGGTTATGGCTGGCCGTTACCATAATGCCGCCATCCGCTTTCAGATGCGAAGTGGCAAAATAGACTTCTTCAGTGCCACACAGACCAATATCAATCACCTCCACACCACCTGCCCGTAAGCCATCGCTCAGGGCGGCTTTCAGTGCCGGTGTAGAAAGACGAATATCCCCGCCCACCACGATTGTTTTGGGCTGTAAAAATTCCGCCGTCGCCCGGCCAATCCGCCAGGCAATATCTTTATTCAATTCATCAGGCATACGGCCACGAATATCGTAGGCCTTAAAACAGGCAAGTGTTGTCATGGGGAGTTACGAATCGTCGGTAAAAGAGAGAAATGAAATGCGAAATAACGGGAAGGATCAAAGCCTGGTCAGCACCGATTCCACATGGGAAACCAGCCTGGGGAAATCATCCGCAAAAAATGTGGCAAGTTGCCCGGTAATATAGTTCTCAACCGTTTGCGAGTCATCATCTTCGCTGAACTTCCCTTTCGGGATAATATTCTTGCTAAACAGCCGGTGATACTTAGGGGACAATACTTTACGACTACCGGCTGAGAAGATGCCCTTATGTTCACTGGCGCAATCAAACATGGCCTGACGGAAATGTTCGTCTCCCGGCCCTAACATCAGCACAATCCGCAGATAATCGCCCCGGTTGATAAACTCAAAAAGCAACACCCGGTCACTACTGGTCCACTGGCCATTCCCGATTTTCTGTTGGGGCCAGGCATCCCAGGCCCGAACAGCAAAGCGGATATAGGCTTTCGTGCAATGGTCCAGCTCCAGGTCAAACAGGTCCTTGCGTTCTTCAATGGCCTGTTTCAGAAATCCGGCTAACTCCACGGCCTGATCGGGGCGGTGCTCAAAAATCAAATCCAGTGCCTGACGATGCCGGGCATAGATCTTCTGGCATAACCGGCTGATTTCACTGTCTTCCAAAATATGTCTCTCTAACATTTGCAAATATTGCTCTAATGAAAAGACAACCACCTCCCCCATAGCACTTCGGTTACGGTTCAGTACTTTTGCTATCAGGTCAGAAACCTGCTGATAAGAGATTGGCTGCCAGTTTTCATTATTTTCAGGGGGTAACCCTGAAGGCGTTAAAAAGCCATAAAATCGCAGATAGCCGGGATACCGGGCTTCCACCTGCGCCTGGTAACGGCTCAGTTGATTAGAATGCTCTGTTGACCAGATCTTGTTTTCGATGGCAATAACCAGTTGATGGACTTCAGAGACTATCAGGAGGTCAATATTTTTCCATTCCCGATAAACCGTAAAACTCTCATATTGATAGCAACCCACATCAATCAGAGAAGGTGAATCATCACCGTTGCAGTTGGCAAAAAAGGTGACAACAAAATCCCGTAATAACTGGCTACCCAGACCATGAGGACGACCTGGCTCTAATAAGTAAGCAAGAAAGTCGCTATGGCGCAGCTCCCGATTGACGGCACCGATGGCTTCAAAAATATTAAAACCACCCAGCAGGCCTTCAAGCTGTTCAATTTCCGGAGAGAAAAGCAGATCGGTCAGTATCTGCTCCCTGGTATCATGTTCTGTGGTCAAATTGGCCTCTTTGGGAGTGGGTTATGGGTTATGGGTTATGAGTTGTGAGTTAACAGTTATGCGGGTAAACCCATACCTCATAACTCACAACCCAAAACCCACAGCGCATCAAGTCCGCCCGTAGGTATCTTCAAAGCGCACAATATCATCCTCACCCAGATACCCGCCGCTTTGCACCTCAATCAGTTCAAGATCAAACTTGCCGGGGTTTTCCAAACGGTGAACTGTTCCAATAGGGATATAAGTAGACTGATTCTCAGTAAGCAGAATTTCTTCATCGCCATTGGTGATCAGTGCCGTACCCTTCACCACAATCCAGTGCTCTGCCCGATGATAGTGCATTTGCAGGGAGAGCTGTGCTCCCGGCTTAACGGTAATACGTTTAACCTGGAATCGCTCCCCCATATCGATGGAGTCATAGGCACCCCAAGGGCGATAGACTTTGCGGTGCAGTTTTACCTCGGTCCGGTTTTCTGCTTTCAGCCGGTCAACAATCTTTTTAACATCCTGTACCCGATCCTTATGGGCCACCAGAATGGCATCGTCGCTTTCGGTGATGACCAGGTCATCAACACCAACAGTGGCAATCAGTTTTTTCTCACTGCGCACGTAGGTGTTGCGGGTATCCTGCAACAAAACGTCACCCTGAACCGAGTTGCCTGACTCATCCTTATCGCAAATATCTGCCAATGAGGTCCAGGAACCCACATCGGACCAGCCTGCATCCAGTGGCACCACCACCGCATCGGTGGTTTTTTCCATTACCGCGTAATCGATGGATTCATCTGGGCAGGCCTTAAACGCCACTTCATCCAGACGAACAAAATCAAGATCGGCATTTTGTATTGCAATAGCCTTTTCACAGGCTTCCAAAATATCAGGCCGGAATTTGTTCAGCTCTTCCAGATAGCGGGAGGCCTTAAATAGGAACATACCGGAGTTCCAGTAATAGTCCCCGGAAGCAAGATAGCCCTGAGCCGTTTCCAGGTTTGGCTTTTCCACAAAATTTTCTACCAGAGCGGCCTGTTCACTATTACCTATTAACTCTTTACTGGCCTTGATATAGCCATACCCGGTTTCCGGATGGGTAGGAACGATACCAAAAGTCACCAGCTTGCCATCTCTGGCCGCAGGTAACGCAGCTTCAACCGCCTGATGGAAAGCTGCAACATCCTTAATCACATGATCCGCAGCAAGCACCAATAAAAAAGGCTCTTCTTTGTGCTCTTCGTGTCCTTTGTGGTTCCACGCTTTTAACGCTGCCAGCGCAACCGCAGGTGCGGTATTTCTGCCAATCGGCTCCAGAATTATTGCTGATGCCTGTCGCCCCATCTGCCGGAACTGCTCCACCACCAGGAAACGGTGCTCTTCATTGGCAATCACCAGCGGGGCAGAAATTGAATC
>NZ_JAHHPO010000586.1 GCF_024606365.1 Endozoicomonas sp. ONNA2 | reverse complement strand
TGCTGTTAATTTCACCAGAAGAGGGAAACAAAGCTATTCTCTCTGCCACCAGTTCCGAGAGTGCCTTGTTCTTGTGAGACATTAACTCCGCCACCAACAGCCAGGGAATCATCCCAGAATCGCAAAAGGCAAAGTCACGGAAATAATGATGGGCACTCATCTCACCCCCATACACAGCATCTTCGTCCCGCATCCTTTCCTTGATAAAGGCATGACAGGTTTTGCACAGCACCGGCACACCGCCAGCCGCCGATACCTGATCAATAGTATTCCAGGTCAACCGGGGATCATGAATAATCTTTGCGCCAGGATAGTGCGCCAGAAACACCTCACCCAGCAGCCCGACAATATAATACCCCTCAATAAACTGACCTTTCTCATCAAACAGAAAACACCGGTCAAAATCTCCGTCCCAGGCAATACCCATATCCGCTTTATGCTCCAGCACTGCATCCACAGTTGCCTACCGACAGTCGTGTAACAGCGGATTAGGAATACCATGGGGGAAATTTCCATCCGGCTCATGGTGAATCTTCACAAACTCCACCGGCACCCTATTAACCTTAAACCACTGTTCAATGGCATCAATTCATCGGGCATACGGCCACGGATATCGTAGGCCTTAAAACAATTAAGAATGCTCATCCAAGACACCTGGAGTGAAAAACGGTATATATTGACCTATATTTAAGGTGGCCTGTAGATATATATTGGATACCTGAACAATCATGTTTGAGTATGATCCGACAAAAAGTCTCAACAATCTGGAAAAACATGGCATTGATTTCGATCAGGCTCAGAATCTCTGGCTGGATGAAAACCGAGTGGTTATCAAGGCCTTGATTTCTGATGAGCCTCGTTTCCTGCTCATTGCCAAATACGCCGGAAAACACTGGACTGCCGTATTTACGCCACGTAACGATAAAACCCGAATTATTTCGGTGCGTCGCTCAAGACCCAAAGAGATAGCCGCCTATGAAAGCCAAAGAATTTGACCAGGCCTTTGATGAAGGCCACGACAGCATTGATGAACATATTGACTGGTCCAGCGCTCAACGTCCCGGCCTGGAAACCCGTCGAATCAATATCGACTTTCCTGAGTGGATGATCACCGCCCTTGACCGCGAGGCCGCCAGGCTTGGTATTGCCCGGCAAGCTGTGGTTAAAACCTGGCTGGCCGAAAGGCTCGATCAGGGAAGGCGGGGTTAGGTTATGAGTTTGGAGTTATGGGTTATGAGTAAATAGGGAATAGTTAATTGTGAATAGGCCAATTCCCTATTCACCCTTAACCATTCCCTCAAATCACAAACCTCACAACCCACACCTCACAACTCAAGTCCGCCCGTACGTATCTTCAAACCGCACAATATCATCCTCCCCCAGATACCCGCCGCTCTGTACCTCAATCAGTTCAAGGTCAAACTTGCCGGGGTTTTCCAGTCGATGAACCACGCCAATGGGTATATAGGTGGACTGGTTTTCGGTCAGCAGAATTTCCTGCTCGCCATTGGTGACCAGTGCGGTACCTTTGACCACAATCCAGTGTTCGGCCCTGTGATGGTGCATCTGTAAAGAGAGCTGTGCACCAGGCTTAACAGTAATGCGCTTAACCTGGAAGCGGTCGCCCATATCGATGGAGTCATAGGCACCCCAGGGGCGATAGACTTTGCGGTGCAGTTTTACCTCGGTACGGTTTTCTGCTTTCAGCCGGTCAACGATCTTTTTAACATCCTGCACCCGGTCCTTATGGGCCACCAGAATGGCATCATCACTTTCGGTAATGATCAGATCATCAACACCCACGGTGGCAATCAATTTTTTCTCACTGCGCACGTAGGTGTTATGGGTGTCCTGAAACAGAACGTCACCCTGGAAAGAGTTACCGGACTCATCCTTTTCACAGATATCCGCCAGGGATGTCCAGGAGCCTACATCAGACCAACCCGCATCCAGAGGAACCACAACGGAATCCGTCGTTTTTTCCATCACGGCATAATCGATGGACTCATCCGGGCAGGCATGAAATGCCGCTTCATCCAGCCGGACAAAATCAAGATCAGTGCTTTCAACCGCCATGGCCTTTTCACAGGCTTCGAGAATATCGGGCCGGAATTTGTTCAGCTCTTCCAGATAGCGAGAGGCCTTAAACAGGAACATACCCGAGTTCCAGTAATAATCACCTGAAGCAAGATAACCCTGGGCAGTTTCCAAGTCTGGCTTCTCCACAAAATTTTCTACCAAAGCAACCTGTTCACTATTGCCTATTAACTCTTTACTGGCCTTGATATATCCATAGCCCGTTTCCGGATGACTAGGCACAATCCCGAAAGTGACCAACTTGCCATCACGGGCTGCTGGGAGTACGGCCTCAACTGCCTGATGAAAAGCCTTAACATCTTTAATCACATGGTCAGCAGCAAGCACCAATAACAGAGGCTCCTTTTCTCCAGAGCTGGCTTTGGCTTTCAATGCTGCCAGTGCCACTGCAGGTGCAGTGTTTCTGCCAACCGGCTCCAGAATTATGGCTGAAGCCTGTCGCCTCATCTGCCGCAGCTGCTCCGCCACCAGGAAACGGTGCTCTTCATTGGCAATCACCAGCGGGGCAGAAACCGAATC
>NZ_JAHHPO010000052.1 GCF_024606365.1 Endozoicomonas sp. ONNA2 | reverse complement strand
ATGGGTTATGCATTTATGACTTGAATTCAGGATTTACCAAATTCAAAAATGTTGCAATTGTTGCTCTTTTTATTAACTTTTCTTTATGTGTTTTTAATTAATTCCAGAATTTCATTTTGAAAATCAGCGTCAAACTAGCGACATGTGTTGTATTTGAACGCATTTTCTGCAGGAATATAACTATCTGAAACATTCAGGCCTTCTTTTAATAAGCTAATTATCTACAGCACAGCGGAACAAAATGAAACAACGGCCATCTAACAAGAAAATTATCCAGGGAAGCCTTCCATAATGAATTACCCAATGTTAATTAGCCTGGTTGAGTATCGAAACAGTTCAACTGCCATAACAGTGCGTGAACAGCTGCCTGATTCTGCAAAAAATGCGCTACGTTCCGCTATTTCTATTGATAATCCCAGGGGCGATGAGGTTTTTTCAGCAGACCGGTTACAAGCTGACGGAGCAGGTGAGAACGGCCCTGAAAGGGGTAAAGTATTTTGCCGGGATGTAACAACTACTCCCTTTCGCTCTACCATGAACACCGGCAGTCTGAAGCCGGGGCTTTTATATACCCCCATCATCGAGGAAAGGAAGGTCTGCCCATTATTCGGCGGTGGTCTGGTTGATCTGATAAAATCATGGTTCACTGCAGAGGGGACCACAAATCAGGAACGACAACCACAACGCGTTACCCGGGGCACAGGGCCAGCGCTGACCGAAGAAGTCCAGGGTAAGCTGAATGAAAATCTGGTAAGGGTAATAAACGACAGGGATTTCGCTGCCATAGAGCAATTACAGGGCATCATTGTGGGCGCTGCAGTAACGCTGACAGACGAAACCCGGATTGCACTGAATATTGGTCTGGAACAGGCTGTTGATGATGGCCGTTACGATAACGCAGGGCTGTTGCAACGTATCATGGTGGCTACCGGGACAAAACTGACAGACGACGCAGAGATAACACTGAGTAAAGTTCTGGCAAGTGAAGTAGAACTCAAACATTTTCAGAACGCAGAGCAATTACTACCCATCATAATGGGCACCGGGGCAGAGCTGACGGAGTATGCCCGGATAACACTGAATAAAGCTCTGGCAATGGCAGTAGATTGCTATCATCACGAGGACGTAATGCATTTACTACCCATCATAAAGGGCACCAGGACAGAGCTTGCGGAGTATGTCCGGATAAAATTGAGTGATGCTCTGGCATGGGAAGTAGATTCCCGGCATTATGGGGAGGCAAGACAGTTACTAACCATCATAATGGGCACCGGGGCAGAGCTGACAGAGTATGCCCGGAAAACATTAAGTGAAGTTCTGGCATGGGAAGTAGATTCCCGGCATTACGAAGGCGCAAGGCAGTTACTACCCATCATAAAGGCCACCCGGACAGAGCTGACGCATTATGCCCATATAACACTGAACGCAGCTCTGGCAAGGGAAGTGAATCTCGAACATTTCCAGAACGCAGAACAAATACTGGAAATCATTGAGGGCGCCGGGGCAAAGCCGACGGACGACGCACTGATTATAAAACTGAAATGTGAAGTCCAATACCGTAGAGTGATTACAACCTATTCAACGAAGAGTAACCAGGAGGCTGTCCGAGAATAGCGTTCGACTGGGCGTCCCCGTAGCGCGAGGATTGCGAGAAATTGAGGCTAAAAATTGTTGATTCTGAGGAGAATAGCGGGGCTATTTGACGAAGAAGCAGGAATTTTTAGACCAATTTATCGCAACTGCATGGATGCAGGAGCTAGAGCAACGCAGGAGCAGTTGCCGCGTAGGGCAGT
>NZ_JAHHPO010000585.1 GCF_024606365.1 Endozoicomonas sp. ONNA2 | reverse complement strand
GGCTTATGGCTGAATGAAGGTGGCCAATCGGCAGCGGGCTCTTTGATTGACCATGTGATTCGGGACAGTGCTTTTTATCCAGAGCTGATGAACATGGCCAAAGTGCAAGGCCGCAGCGAATACGAGATTCTCAATGAAGAAGTTGCCCGCCTCGAACAAGACGACCCGGCATTTACAGCGCACGTTCATTTATTGGGCTATCACCATGGCAATCGTTCACCCCGGGCAAACCCGCACCTGAAAGGAATGATTTCAGGGTTGTCACTCAATAAGGACCTGACGGAACTGGCCAAAGTCTACGTGGCTGCCATTCAGTCTGTTTCGTACGGCACGCGGCATATTATTGAAGCCCTGAACGACTCCGGGCACCGGATAACCCGCATCCATATGTGCGGCGGTGGCACCAAGAACCCCTTGTGGCTGAGGGAACACGCCAATGTCACCGGCTGTGACATTGTTCTCAGCAATGAAGATGAGGCGGTTATTCTCGGGTCAGCCATGCTGGCAGCAACGGCCAGCGGTGATTTCAACACGCTGCTCGATGCCATGAGTGCCATGTCGTCTACAGGTAAGGTGGTCAAACCACAGCCAGACACCAAAGCGTTTCACGATGCCAAGTACAGGGTTTTCCATGAGATGTATGAAGATCAGATGAAGTACAGGGCAATGATGCAGAATATTTGAATTACACTTAAGCAAATCAGGCCTTGAACCAAGGCCTTTTCGAAGTTACCCATTTTCGGAGATAACAACCAATGGCTCTCAATCTCAACCTGCCTGCGAAAAAGCCGCGCCAGACTCTGGCAAATAAAGAAGTGTTCATGATCACCAATGGTGATTTGCGTGATACAGCCAACAAAAACTGCTGGCAAGTGCAGAGCAGCTATGAAGAAAAGCTGCAGGCCGCCCTGCAGGAAAAATTTGGTTACACCATGCGCCGTGGCCACCCGGTTAAAAAAGACCAGGGGCATGGTTTTATCAGCAATCAGCGGGAAGGCTCCGATGTAATGGCAGCCATCGACCCCAAAGCGCCCTTGATTGTATTAATGACCGCCTGGCAATACTCTCACCATCTTGCACCATCGCTGGTTCACCATGAAGGTCCGGTTCTGCTGCTGGCTAACTTTGATGGTACATGGCCCGGGCTGGTAGGAGCCCTGTGCATGGCTGGTACTTTAACCAGCCTGGGGCGCAAACATAGCCGACTCTGGTCCGAAAATTTCGATGATGACTTTTTCTATGCAGGGCTTCAGTCATGGCTGGAGTCTGGCAACATTGAGCATGACACTTCCTACCTGAAGGAAATTACCAGAGATCACCCGGTCATGGGGACAGACGCAGGCAAGATTGGGCAGCAGGTTGGTCAGTACATTCTGGCAAACAAGGAGATTATGGGGCTGTTTGATATGTTCTGTATGGGCATGATAAACGGCGTGTTCCCAATGGAATCCCTGGTCAGGATTGGCATGCCGATCGAGTCCCTGTCCCAGTCTGCGCTGTTATACGAGATGAGTCTGGTTTCTCAGGCTGAGCGTGAACAGTGTCTGCAGTTCTACCTTGATCGCGGTATGGATTTCCAGTTTGGTACGGATTCCGCCACCGAGCTGACCCGGGAACAGGTCCTTGAACAGTGCGCCATGATGATTGCCATGGCTCGTTTTACCAAACGCTTCGGTCTTTCCAGTGTCGGTGTGCAGTACCAGCAGGGTCTGAAAGACAGTTGTGCAGCTTCTGACTTTGCAGAAGGTGCCATTGGTTCCAGTGAGCGCTTCCCGATTAAAGATGAAAACGGTGAGGTCATCCGCGCTGGCAAACCCATCCCGTGCATCAACGAAGTGGACATGGGTACCGCAATTCCTCAAACCATGCTGTTCCGTTTGCTCGATAGCCTGGGCTTGCCAGCAGAAACCACACTGCATGACATTCGCTGGGGCAGTGACTACGAAGGCACTTTCTACTGGGATTTCGAAATCTCCGGTTCCGTGCCCTTTGAACACCTCAAAGGTGGCATTGCGGGCGCTAAAGGCTATCGCCAGCCTGCCATGTATTTCCCTCTGGGTGGTTCAAGTATTGGTGGTCAGTGTAAGGCGGGGACCTTTATCTGGGCGCGTGCTCACTATGAAGGTACCGAAGTTCATCTGCATGTTGGTAGCGGAACTGCGTTTGAATTGCCACAGGCAGAATTCCAGCGTCGTCTGGACAGCACTACCAGAGAATGGCCTTTGATGAACTGCGTTCTTGATGGTGTAGGTCGTGATGACCTGATGGCTGGCCACCAGAGTAACCATATTACTGTCGCATATGTGCCCAAGGAAAGCTTGAAAGAAGTGCTGCAGGCATTTGTTGCCCAGGCGCTGACTCAGAATATGCGTGTTCATCTGGCAGGTTCGGCTCAAATCTGAACTGAATTAATGCTCAAGGCATGGGGATAGCCCATGCCTGTTTCACAGCCTGGGCCTTACACTGGACGGGTTTATTAATTGATTACACCTGCCCAACGACAAAAACTATTCAACCGTCACACTTTTGGCCAGGTTACGTGGCTGATCCACATCGGTACCCTTGATAATCGCCACATGATAAGAAAGCAGCTGCAGGGGAATGGTGTAAACAATCGGGGCAACCACCTCCGGCACCTCGTCCACTGGCAGAACCCGGACACCTTCGGTATCGGTCAGCCTTGCCTGTTTATCGGCAAAGACAAACAGCTGCCCGCCCCTGGCCCGGACCTCCTCCATATTGGATTTCAGTTTTTCCAGCAGATCGTTGTTCGGGGCCACCACAATCACCGGCATATCATTATCGATCAGGGCCAGGGGGCCGTGCTTCAGTTCACCGGCCGCGTAGGCTTCGGCGTGGATGTAGGAGATCTCCTTAAGTTTCAGGGCCCCCTCCATGGCGATGGGGTACTGGGTGCCACGCCCCAGGAACAGACAGTGTTGCTTATCGGCAAAGGCTTCTGCCATGGCTTCAATATCGTCACTCAGCGTCAGGGTATTGTTCAGGATATGAGGCAGGTGTCGTAACGCTGAGACGACATTGGATTCCTGTTCCGGGGTCATGCCCGTATGGCGGCCAATCGCCGTCACCAGCATCAGCAGTGCGGTTAACTGGGTGGTAAATGCCTTGGTGGATGCCACGCCAATCTCGGCACCGGCCCGGGTCATCATGGCGATATCCGACTCCCGCACCATGGACGAGCCCGGCACATTACAAATACTCAGTGAGGCCATGTAACCCAGTGCCTTGGCCAGCTTCAAGGCCGCCAGCGTATCCGCTGTCTCACCGGACTGGGAGATGGTGACAAACAGGCAATCTTCCGGCACAAAGAATTTCCGGTAGCGGAACTCAGAGGCAATCTCTACACGACAGGGAATACCCGCCAGCTCCTCAAACCAGTAGCGGGCCACCATACCGGCATGGTAACTGGTTCCACAGGCGACGATTTGCACGGCACGGGTTTTATTGAGGATCGCCTGGCCTTCCTGGCCCAGAATATCGAGGTTTAGCTGATGCTCGCCCAGGCGGCCTTCCAGGGTATTGGCGATGGCTTCGGGCTGCTCATGGATCTCTTTAAGCATGTAGTGGCGATAGGGGCCTTTATCGCCGGCGTCATGTTCAACATCGCTGTCCCTGGCCTCTCGCTCCACCGGGGTGCCGGTCACATCCAGAACCGTCACCCCGTTGCGGGTTACTTCGGCCACATCGCCCTCTTCCAGGAACATGAACCGGCGGGTAACCGGGAACAGTGCCAGCTGGTCGGAAGCGATAAAATGCTCGCCAATACCCACCCCGATCACCAGGGGGCTGCCGGAGCGGGCAACCACAAGACGTTCACTGTCGTTACAGTCCATCACCACCATGCCATAGGCCCCTTCGAGGCGGGCTACGGCTTTCTGTACCGCCTCCAGCAGGGAGTTACTGGTCTTCTGTTCAAGGCTAACCAGATGGGCAATAACTTCTGTGTCAGTATCGGAGGTAAAGACATAGCCTTCTATCTGAAGCAGGGCCCGCAGGGATTCATGGTTCTCGATAATGCCGTTATGCACGACAGCTATGTGATCATCCGATACGTGTGGATGAGCATTGCGCTCATTCGGTTCACCATGGGTAGCCCAGCGGGTATGGGCAATGCCGGTACCACCCCGTATCGGGTTACGGGCAACCGCATCGGCCAGTTCTGATACCTTGCCGGTACGCCTCTCCCGCCTGAGTTCGCCATTGGCACCAATGATGGCGATACCTGCTGAGTCATAGCCCCGGTATTCCAGACGACGAAGCCCTTCCAGCAGAATATCTGCCACGTCCCTTTGTGCTACTGCACCAACAATTCCACACATGGTATTCGATTCCTTAATACACGTTGCCACAATCTTCAGGGAGTTGATAAGCGACACTCCCCAGTGAACGTCAGTCCTCTTTTACCGGGCGCTGCCAGCCTTCGATATTACGCTGCCTGGCGCGGGCCACGGCCAACTGTTCATCGGGGATATCCCGGGTAATGGCGGAACCCGCACCAGTGGTGGCACCTCGCCCAATGGTCACAGGAGCCACCAGCGAACTGTTACTGCCGATAAAGGCACCATCGCCAATCACGGTCCTGAATTTATTAACACCGTCGTAATTGCAGGTAATGGTGCCAGCACCCACATTCACGTTGTCGCCTACTTCAGCATCGCCCACATAACTCAGGTGATTGACCTTGCTGCCCTGGCCAATAACGGTTTTCTTGATTTCCACAAAGTTACCAACCCGGGCTTTTTCCTTCAGTTCGGTGCCCGGCCTCAGGCGGGCAAAAGGGCCAACCTCACACCCGGCAGCAACAACTGCATCTTCAAGAATGGAGTGCGCCTTGATAACGGCACCTTCCCCAATAACAGAGTTGCGAATCACACAACCGGGTTCGATGTAAACGTTATCTGCCAGCTCAACCTTGCCTTCGAGAACCACATTGATGTCCAGGGTAATGTCATGGCCAGTCTTGACCTCACCGCGAATATCCAGACGACGTGGGTCGATTACCGTAACGCCGCTAACCATCAGGTTATTGGCCAGCTGGTGTTGGCGGGCCCTTTCCAGCTCCATCAGCTGGACACGGCTGTTAACACCTTCCACTTCAATAGGGATCTGTGGCTGGACATGGATAACCGTGGTGTCTTCGGCCACGGCCATGGAGACAATGTCAGTGAGATAGAATTCATGCTGAACGTTTTCATTCTTCAGATTGCTGATCCAGCCACTCGCCTTATTACCGGGAATGGCCATAATGCCGGTATTCACTTCATTAATGGCCAGCTGCTCGGGGGAGGCATCCTTATCTTCGACAATGGCCTGAATATTGCCCAGGCCATCACGGATAATCCGGCCATAACCGGAGGGGTTGGCCAGGTTGATGGTCAGCAGGCCCAGGCGCTCACCATTACTGGCCGCCAACAGTGACTGTAAAGAAGAAGAGTGAATCAGCGGAACGTCGCCGTAGAGTACCAGCACTACGTCGGCACCTTTACAGCCGGGCAGTGCCTGGCGCACAGCATGGCCGGTTCCCAACTGCTCTTCTTGCACCACCCAGTTCAGATCGTAATGGCCCAGTGCCTGTTTGACCTGCTCTGCCCCGTGGCCAATCACCACATGAATCTTGCCTTCACCGACTTTTCTCTGGGTGTGCAGGGCACTGAGGATAACATGTTCCAGCATAGGCTTGCCGGCAATGCAATGAAGTACCTTTGGCAGCCTGGATTTCATGCGGCTGCCCTGCCCGGCAGCAAGAATAACGATATCAGCTCTCATGGTAGCCTCGGTGGACAAAGTGCCCCGGTGGGAGCATCTGATTTATAACTGTTTCGTCTGTTAACACAAAAACAAGAGCGCTTGCAGGTATCAAACCTGATTCATCGGTGTGTTCTTTGGGAGAAAAATACCAGAACAAGGAGTATGTCTTTCGGAAATATCAGGAATATTGACCAATTGGCAAAACCTGCACCACTGTCGAATAATGAATGCCTGAATGCTCGAAAATCCAATTTGTATCGTCAGGTTAATGACCGTACGTAAAAAGACAACCCTCTATATCATAAAATAATTGACGACATTGCCAGCGACAGCATCTCAGAATGCACGGTTTAGCCGTTATTCGACCCGGGTGTTCCGGCAACAGGATTCATACTTTGCCTGATTATTTTTTCCAGCCGGTCAAGCTCATTCACAGGTTGCCCTTGATTATGCGTCCTGAATTCAGCAATTTGATGCAAGGGGTTGCCTGCTGATAACTGTGAATCCGCTTTATGCTCGCTGATCGGATGACTGATCTTATGACAGTAAGCAAGCTTCAGTTTATTCACCAGCTCCCTGACTTGATCAGTAAAATCCCCCGGCTCCAGACGGGCGATGGCAGCAGAAAATCCTTCCG
>NZ_JAHHPO010000584.1 GCF_024606365.1 Endozoicomonas sp. ONNA2 | reverse complement strand
AGCTAAAGAAAGAATGGACAGTAGTGCTATCAGGAAGCGCTGACTGGCATGATTGTCGGGGCTGCTGCCGGGGCCTTTGCGATTGCTGCCTCGGAACTCGGGTTTGATGCCAAGGCCGTCAAGGTTGCTGTCTTGGCTGCCGGGGTTGCGGATGGAACCACGGAGGACACAAAGAGCACAAAGGAAAAGAACCATCTCTTCTTAGTGCTCTTCCCCCTTGTGCCAACACAGTTGCCACCAAACAATGAGTCACCTGGCGTGACTCTTCAATGCATGCTTATGGAGCCAGCCTTTGACCAGCAGGGCCAACAGCGGAAAACTGGCGATATACCACAGCACAATATCAGTGCTAATGTCCAGCCACAGCACGTAGACCACAGCCACACCAATGGCAGAATCCAGCTGATCGGCGGCGATGGCGATGACCCTGCCCTGTGTTGGTAGCTCACCGGCAGCGATACCCAGTCGGCGTTTCACCCGGGAGTTGGGCAGTTCTGCCAGTACATACCCGAGCCCGGCCAAGGTGCCGCTAAGCCATAATGGCTGCCCTGAGAATGGTGAAGTTGCACCCAGCAGCCATTCCAGCGGATACAGCAGGCAGGCCCCGAAGGCGGTCAGCAAGGGAACCACCACCAGCCCCCGCCAGGTTTTGTTGGCCCCGAATGCCCGGTGCCCGATGGGTTTTGCCAGCGCCGGAAAATCATCGCGGCTGACTACGATCATGTGCAGAATGCCGCCAATCACTACCGGAATCTGCAGGTACAGCGCCTGTATCAGTGCCTTCGCCTGACCGGTGTCTGCGCTGGCAGACATCCATAACAAAAAACCGCCCAGGGTCAGGGGGAGAATCTGTTTCAACGAAGAAAACTTAAAGAATCGCCCCCTGCGTACCATCCGGTAACTGAAGATCAGCAATCCTGTTACCAGCAGCCAGTGCGCCAATACCATCGGTAAAATATCCAGCGTGTTCAGCCAGATCACCGGGGCAATAATAAACAGGCTCCAGAACACCGGCATGCCCTGATAGGCCAGCTCCGTGGCGCTATCCCCAATATTGCCGGTTTCATTAAAGACCGCCAGACGCACGCAGCCGCAGGCCACCATGACCATCAGGGCAAACAGCAAAACGACACTGTCTCCCCATTGCATCACGATCAGGGCGGGCGTCACCAGATAGATCAGTACATCCATAAAGCCATCAAGATAGCGGCCAAAATTCCGGGTCAACTGCCAGCGCCGGGCCAGCATGCCATCCAGGGCATCGGCGGTCATTGCCAGGTAGAGCAGGGCCAGTGCCGACAGGAATCGGTCCTGCAGGGTTTCATGCATGGCCAGCACCGTGAGGGGCACGCTGATCAGCGTGATGCAGTCCACCCGGTTCAGGCCAATTAACCACGGTGATGCCATTGTTATTCTCCCTGTTCCAGCATCAGCCGTTCCAGGGCGGTAAATGCCCCGGCACGCAATCCCGGCCGATCAATTTTACTGTTATGCCGACCGTCCACCGGCATGGTGTCCAGACGAATCAGCTGCCAGTGCCCGGCGGGTAAACAGGCGGTCAATGTCGGCTTGAGCTGTGCCAACCCCAGGGGGGACACAACAAACAGACAGAGCTGTTGCCTACGTGCTGCGGCTGGACA
>NZ_JAHHPO010000583.1 GCF_024606365.1 Endozoicomonas sp. ONNA2 | reverse complement strand
CACTATCCTCACGGTGTTACAGCATTATTACCGTCGCCCGGGACCGGAGCGGGTGATTGCTGCCAGCCTGAACCCCTTCTTGCCGGATATGTGGAAGCAGTATCACTCCTGCAGTGATGTTCTGCGGGCCAGGAACAATGGGCTCTGGTATATGGAATTGCTGGAGAATTGCCGGGTATATTCTTTTCATCCACAAGAAAGAAGCCTCCTGGCGCTGGCCATTATGTATCATGATGCCGCGACTGTAGACGTCGACAAACCAGCAGCAATAACAAAGTCAGCTGAATACTTCAAACGGGACCTGGCCGAACACTTCCCGGAACAACTGCTGAATGATATGGCACTGGCGATGGTCAGCATGGCAAACGAGGTCAATGGTAAAGCTGATCAGAACCTGTCTGAATCTGTACGCTGGTATCTGCGCGTATTGCGCTTTGCTGTTCGTATGGACCGCATCAGGCTGAAGGCTGATTTTCCCGGATTGGCAGTGACTCAGCATAAAAACCCTGCATACCTTGACCTGCCGACGCAGTTGGTCAGCCATTTTTCCAGCGACCCTGACCACAAAACTGAATTCCAACGGCATCTGGAAGCCGCTATGCACGGTGCAGCTGACCTGGTGCAGGTAACCAATGACAGTACAGACAAGCGCGATAATCCTTACACCCAAGTTTTCGCTCTGGCGCCTGATGTCGAAATAATTACCAGACAATTTGATCGGACAGCTGAGCCGCTGCAGAGAATGGACCAATTCATTAATGATAACGTTCGGCGCGAAATAGCTCAGATGGCCGGAATTATTACCTGTTCAGACCCTGACCACCAAGCCTGCAAGGCTGACCGAAGCAAGGGAATCACTTATGGTATTCATAACAGCTGGTACGATCTCCAGCAGGTGGCGGTTCCGGCCGGAATGACGCCGTTGGAAAAGATGCAGTACCGACATGACCCATCGCTGTTGAGCCCGGCAACACAACAGGCATTGGCGGAAGAGGTGCAGCGGCTGAAGAGCAAGGGTATACAGATGAATCCGGGCACCTTGACGCAGGAAACGCTGGCTACCAGGGAAGCCCGAAAAGTGCTGAAGGAGCGCGGTATTACCGTGGTCAGCGAGAAGCGTACTGTCTGCACCGACAATGGCAAATTGAGAAAATGGCCAATGCTGGTGCCAAAGAAGATCGCGTAGCTTGATTGAGGGAATGCCAGCTGGTTGGCATGAGCAATCCTTTAATCTTGATATGAAAAAATGCAATAAAAGGCGGCGGGTGTTTATGCCAATTCGACCTTCTGAATGTTACCCGAAAAGGTGGAATATCTGGAACTTTTTACCAGTGAGACAGTCTGATAAATACTATTATTGGAACGTCATCATGAATGCTCTGAGCGTAAAGACCTCTGCCTGCCTCAACTCCCAACCACAACCTGGCACGCAGTCGGTGAAGGCCAGTAGTCAATGGACAACTACCGAACCCACCAAACTGCTAGCCCCGCATCCTCGGGAGGGTGAGCGACGAGAACTACTTCTGGCCGCCCAGAGTGGCTCCCTGGCGATTCGACGCATTGATTTTTGCAAAGAAAAACCTTACTTGACTGGCAAGGGTACACCAAGACCCTTCAGCCTCGCCCTGCCGGGGAGGATGACGCCCACTGCCCCCCTGCTGGAAGGATATGGTGAATGGATGATAGGCATTGTTAATCCACAATGCCTGTATGTCTATAAACATCATGTGGGGACACAGGACCTGAAGCGGTATGACTCTGACGCCGCTCCGGAAAACCTGGCGGAAAACCTGAAAGTAAAACTACTACCTGATCTACAATCGTTGCTTGATAAACGTGTTGAGTATGCCAATCGAAAATGGGACGTTTATCCTCTTGCCACCTCAGGACATCTGCTAGCAAACGGGACGTTCAGTTTGCCAAAACGTAAATTCAGCGATGCCACCCTCTCACATGATTTCCCGGAACTGGTGTTAACCCACTATGGCAAAGACGACATCAAATGCTTTTGTGTTTACCACGATACGCAGACCCATATCGCCGATATCCTGCACGACAAGCTTCAATGTGAAGAGCAACTAGCGCTTGAACCGTTGCCTCTCGTTGTTTATTGCCACCGCACAGGTTCCGTACAGGTCTATTTTGATGATGAGCTAAGTCTGCCCCCGGAGCTGATTGGGCGTTCTCTGGGTAATTTCGCGTTCTCACAAAACCTGGATCCGATCCATTTCAGAGCCATGTTGAATCTGCTGCCAATGCCTGTACGGGCAGAGGTACTGAATTCAGAATTGAATGTCTCACCGCAAGCCATGCACACCTTGCAACAGGCCATCGAACTGGTGAGTACCCCCCTTTGTTGCAGTTATGAGAAGCTTCTGGAACTAAAACAGAGCGGCTTGCCCATTCACCAATCTTTTTTTCATAAAGGATGCGTTACTTCCTTGCTTGAAATGCTTCTGCTCAGAGTGTTTGTCTACAAAAGTCATGAGCAAACCCAGAAACAGGTTGAAACAGCTTACCGAATCTTTCTGCTGCTGTTGCACAGTGGGGCAAGCCTCACGAAAGACATGTGCCAGTCATGCATATACTACCAGATGACTATGCTGCGCAGCTTTCATACAATGCCACTGGACATAATAAATTGTCTGCTGGTTGTCTTTAGCCCATTGGAATGCCTGACTCTGCTCCACCTGAGAAGGTTACCTTTGACCGTCTGTCCGGGAGCGGTTGTTGAATTTGACCGCATTTGCCAGAAGCTCAGTCCACAGCAGCGGCAGAACGTTCTGGAAGAAATAATAAGAGAATATGGGCTGGATCCCAGATCCCCGACTCTCGACGTCGTCCAGTCCCAGTTGCTGGTTCTGTTTCACTACGAAGCTTGCCCGGACAAACAGATTCTGCACGGGGTTAAAAGATTCCTGGAATTCGATTACGGTAAGAAAAAGAATGTTATTGGTCATTTTTCTGTGGCTGATTTTATCGAATGGGTTGAGACACTATGGAAGCAACGGGAAACGTATCCTTTTTTTCACAATTGGCCAAAGCATGTCCAGTGGGCGGAGCAGGAAATTGCGGTCCTGAAACAATCCCTCCCTCTGGAGGATTCTGGCGCATCGGCGACACCACCGGCAACCGAAACACCAGCGGCATTACAGTTTGTGGTAAAAGCCTTCAGCAAACCGCCGGTCCTGCCCGATCCTGTCGGCGATAATGAACCAACCATCCTGACGGTATTGCAGAATTATTACCGTCGCCCCGGACCGGAACGAGTGATCCAGAGCCTTGGCTGCAAAACCATGCCAACCGTGTGGAAACCGGAGCACAGCTGCAGTCACGTCCTGCGGGCCAGGAATAACGGGCTCTGGTATATGGAATTGCTGGAGAAATTTCAGCAGTGTTGCCTGAGAGAAGATGAGAAAGAACTCCTGGCGCTGGCCATTATCTACCACGACGCTGCTGCCGAAGATGTGGCCAAATCAGCGGAAGAAACACGTTCAGCTCACTACTTCATGGGGGACCTGACCGGGCGCTACCCCAAACAGCTGCTCGGTGATATGGCACTGGCGATGGCCAGCAAGGAAAACGATGTCAATGGTGGCGATGCGCCCAACCTGTCGGATTCTGTGCGCTGGTACCTGCGCATATTACGCTTTGCGGATCGTATGGACTTTATCCGTGGTTGTTGCGGGATCGGGGCTGATTTTCCCGGATTAACGGCGACTCGACACGAAGGTTTTGACGCCAGACGCCTTGACTTGCCCCCACAGCTGAGCAATGAGTTTACCTCCGGGAACAAAACTGAATTCCAGCGGCATCTGGAAGCCGCCATGCACGGCGCGGCTGATCTGGCGCGGATAACCACGCAACTGCAGGATCATCGCAAAAAAGACTATATCAAAGTCTATGGCCTGAATGACCTCGGCGGCTCCGGGATCTCTGAAAAATTTGAATGGACATCTGAGCCAGTGCAGAGAATGAACCAGTTTATTGATGACAATGTTCGGCGCAAAATTGCCATGGAGGCCGGAATTATCGTCTGTTCAGACCCCGGGCACCAAGCCTGCAAGCCAGACCAGAACAGAGGGATCACTTATGGTATTCATAACAGCTGGTATGATCTGCGCCAGGTGGCGATTCCGGCCAATATGACACTGCTGGAAAAAATGCAGTACGAACATGACCCGTCGCTGCTGAGCCCGGCAACCAAACAGGCATTGGCACAAGAGGTGCAACGGCTGAAGAACAACGGTATACGGATGAATCCGGGCACCTTGACGCAAAATACGCTGGATTCGGCGAAAGCACAGGATGTGCTGAAACGGCGGGGTATTGCCGTGGTTAGCGAGAAGCGTCCCTATTGGACCGACTATGACCTCTGGAAAGAGCGGAAAATACTGGTGCCAAAAAAGATAAGGAAGCTTGATGTTCACAGTACGGTAACGGATCAGGGAGAATCATAAGGGCAGGCAATGCGCCTGATTTTTGCAATAAACCACGAATTCTGAACCATAATTATTCCAGCCAGAGCGTTACTGAGAGCATCTGCAATCCTGTCTGGCTGTTCTGTCCCGTTTTCCTGTCAGGTCGATAGACCAGGAGGTTGTCCGAGAATAGCGCCCGTAGCGAGGATGGCAGAAAATTGAGGATAAAAAGTCG
>NZ_JAHHPO010000004.1 GCF_024606365.1 Endozoicomonas sp. ONNA2 | reverse complement strand
ACAAAGTCCTGCGCGAGATTCGGGGCAGTTTATGAAATATCCGGGCTAACAGACTTCCCGGACAAACTTGCCAGCCATATTGAGGTGCTGAAAACCACTGGCCTGAACAAGGAGATACAAGACAGTGTTAGAAAATCACCGTTAACCGTTACCGGTCAGCGGGACTATCTTAACCTTCTGGCAAAGGCGGCAAAAGTATTTAACTGTCCGGAAATAACCGACCCGGTTTTGACTGCCCATGAAAGTAATATCCCCGGAAGAAAATTATGTTTTTTTGCGTCCGAACAACTGGAAGCATTAATGGACAATGCCGGATTTATTATCGAACCATGCGAACAAGGCAAGGCACCCCATTACCCGGTATGGAGTCATGGTGATCAGGATAAAATACGAATTATTGGCAAAAAACCCGCATGATTTGCCATTTTTTTTCATACGCCTTTTAATCAGCCTTTCAAGCCTGAGCTTGAACTCTTGAGTTCTTCGTCAGATCAACCAAAATGCTACCCTGTGTTTGCAGGCATGTAGCATGATTGCCTCTTATGCAAAGGACAATTTGATCCATTGATACAAAGTATTATCCGACAAATCAAAAATAAAACGTTGTCAACCATTAAGTCATTGTTCTGAATTTCTCCAGAGGCTATAGTAACCCTAATAACCGAGCCTTCAGGGAAGCTATGAAAGAATCCGATTTCATTGCCCTAGATCAGAAAATCAATTATCTGCTAGCCCTATGTCAGAAGCTGACGACCGAAAACAGGCAACTTCGACAGCGAGAGCAGTCCTGGATAGCTGAAAAAGCCAAGTTGATGGAAAAAAACGACGTTGCACGTACTAAAGTAGAAGCGATGATCCAGCATCTCAGGTCTCTGGAGCATGAGTCATGACGGATAAATCATCAGTGACGTCCGTTCATATTCTGGACAAGGAATACCGTGTTGCCTGCCCTAAGGATAATCAGGAGTCTCTTTACACAGCTGCCCGCTACCTGAACGATAAAATGCATGAAATCCGCTCTTCAGGCAAAGTTATTGGAATTGAGCGAATAGCCGTGATGGCCGCCCTGAACATCAGCTACGAATTAATGCAGAGCCGTCGTCAGAATGAAGATGAAAAGCAGGACACCCAAGAGCATATTGACCAACTGCTGGGTAAGCTGGATCAGGCACTGGCTGTCGTCGAGCGTTGATCTGATAACCTTTTGAGATGTTCACGAAAACTGATAGCAAAAAAAAACTTGCATACATCCCCAAAATAGTCGATATAATGCCGACGAAACCTCCCTGGCTTGTTCGCCAGTCATTTACGTCCCGAGCCGATAATACTACCCGGGGAGTTCCTGGCAGGTGCTGGAGTGCAGGTCCGCCTTGAAGCGGAAAGCCCGAACCACCTCAGCAGCTCCCACCGTGACCGTTACGGCCACGGGCAAGCGTGGCAGCGGCAGGGTGGGGAGGTTTCAATCATAATGTCTCACCTTGTATAATATCCTTTCAAACCCAAGCAAAACAAAGAATTACCTGTCTTTTCCGTGCATATAAAACGACCAATTTCTTCTGTCTCAAATAGTATTCTTGATTCATGCAGACCTTGGAAACTCAATCAAAGTATTCCTTGAGGGATACAAATGTATCCCTTTGAAATTTTCGAAAATGCGGTCACGGGGGTTACACTGATCGCTCTATAAACAAAAATGTAACTATTCAGCACCCAGCAAAGGCATATTACTGCAATTCTGAACAGCTCTAAGTAGTGACTGGTATATATCCATACCC
>NZ_JAHHPO010000582.1 GCF_024606365.1 Endozoicomonas sp. ONNA2 | reverse complement strand
TGGATAAAGTTCAAATGATGGCATAAAAGGTAAGACCTGCACTCCCTTGAACCTGCTCGGGGTCAGGGCCCGTAGAGGCCGAAGACCTGATGAGGCGGGAGTGAGCGGATTCCATCAGGGCCAGAGGCATTGAGACCTCACCCCAAGGCCGGATATATGGAAGCATTACTCTTTAAAAGCCGTTGTGACAACTTTTCCTTGCAATGCGGGGCGGACCATATATGACCCCCAGCTTGCAGCTTGTGTAACAGCTTGTAACATTGCGTGATCGCACTGTGATGATTATCATTTTTTATCCCTGAAAAAAATCATTCGTGCGACTATCCAACTTTTGGATATATTGACTTATAAGTTGGATCATCATCCATTGCCAGGTTTTTTAGATTTATAACCTCTCGTTCATTCAGGATTCTTGCTTGAGGTATAGAAGATATTGATATGGCGCCGTCAGGTTCAATGGATACTTGGGGTGAGGTTACTATCTGGCAGTCAATGTCAGGGGCCGAAAGCAGGCTGATTAATGGTTGTGCACCATTCATATCTTGTCTCAGGAGCATTGCTCTCGTATAGTCACTGCTGTTTGCTTCTCCAAAAGTCAAGATTGCCTTGCCCGGGTTTTCTGTGGTGGAACGTTCAAGAAATTCATTGATTAAACTGGCGGGATTAGGATCTGCCAGAATAAGACCGGTTTCATCAATGCTTCCTCCATTCAAATGCATCAGGCTTCTGTTTTGATAGTATCCGCTGTTTTGGTCGAGTTTATCCAGGAGTCCTATTCCTGTGCAATATGTCAGTCCTTCGGTGCGCAGTATAGTTTTTGTGTCAGTGGCAACATAGCGTTTACCCATGGGGACATTATGTGTATTGGCCTCACGAGATAACGTGCGAATAGTGTTTTGCTTTTCTGTATTGTTTGTTTTTCCTATCCTGCGGCCAAATTTGTTGCTGTTGATTTTCTCTACCGCTTGATCTCGCCGGGTTCCTGTATAACTCAGATCGCTCTGAAGCCTGCTTAGTTCATTGCTGCTGATTGACATAGAAGTTGCGTGTCTAAATGATGAGATAAGGCTTTGCACTGTTTAATCCTCAAAATTGCAAGGTAAGTTTCCTCGTAATTGTTCAGCACCCAGCAAAGGCATATTACTGTAATTCTGAACAGCTTTAAATAGAGACTGGTATATACCCATACCCTGTTTTCTAGCTGACGACAAATAGCTCCGATTTCTGTAGCAGCCTGAGATTTTCTGCTTTAATTTGGCCATTCGAACATCTTGTTCGCTGCCATTGTTGTCGAAGTGGGTTGTAAAATCTGACATCAAGCACAATGTTTCAGTTTTGAACTCAATGAGCCGTTTAAACAGGTCGTAGGCTTTGGTATGTTTGATTTTTTTACGCCCAAGCCCTTGCCGTTGTTTCTCCATATAGGCGACTGTTACAGCACGCTGGAGTAAGTGGTCATAAATCTTCTCAATTCGTTCACGGATAACCCCCGGCATTTGCTGC
>NZ_JAHHPO010000581.1 GCF_024606365.1 Endozoicomonas sp. ONNA2 | reverse complement strand
ATAGTAACTGTCCACTTAGCCAGAAATATACGATTCCATTTGGCCAACTACTTAGTCATTTGTGCTCTTCGAGGTTCCAATTCAAGACCCGCAACACGAAGAAACCCAGCGGCCTGCACTCGTTCGTAGAAGCTAAAGAAGGAATGAACAGACATTCTATCAAGAAAAATCCCCTAAAGCCTACCTTAAGAAGCTCTATCAGGATGAACGAATGACATTTCCAAGGAAATATCAGCATCCAATCCTGGTCCCCATGCTTACATCCGTCAAACAAGCCTTAATTTCTCGCAATCCTCGCTACGGGCACCATTCTCGGACAGCCCCTTGGCCAAAGAGCCAAGGATTAATACAACTAACCGACCTGTTAGTGTTTTATGGATAAATCAATTATTAAATGTTGTTCCAAACATAAGGGAATGTTTCATCGATTCCAAACCTGATTATACATGTGCCATTTGAATACATGGAATCAAGACAAGGAGTATCCTATGATTAGCGGGAATGGTTCCTCACAGCAAACAGCATCAGTGTGCTCAAACACAAAAACTGATGAAAAAGCACCGGCAGCGCAGATACAGGCCGATAAAACTGCAGGGCCCAAAAGCCACACAACCTCAGGCAAGTCTATCTCACACAGGGCAATATCCCTTTGTGAGAAAACTGAAGGGCTTGAAGTATCCGAAACATGCAAGCTGAAGACATCTTCACCGGAACAAACAGCAATTGACAAAACGGAGTCACCATTTAAAGCAGATGATATTACCATTAATGACCCGGAGTTTAAGCAACCACCCGGGAAAATAAAAAAACTTGCCCTGGCGATTAAAATATTTTCCAAAAGCTTTAAGACCATACACCAGGTCAATCATCCAGAGACTGATCGGAGTGCACTGGTAGAATCAATACGTAGCAAGGTTTACACCGTGACCTCTCTATTGTTTACCGCCCTGAATATTGTAATAGCCCCTGGTGTAACAACAGGACTTTTTATTGGTATTTTTATTCTTCTTTCAACTGTGACAGCGGGAGTGGGCGATATCGTTTTGATTGTACCTTTCCTTTTAATGTTTGGTATCGCGATTTATTTTCTTGGTTATTTCCTGGTTGAAGAAATCTCTAACTTTTTTACTTCAGCAGTGTCAGCGATGGCGGATACCCATGAAAAATTAACCGAGATAACCGCTCTTACTTTACCCGAAGAGAGGTTCTTGAAGAAATACCAAAGAATGGAGAAGTCATTCTTAACATTGCGCACCAAGCTTTATGCTGCAGACTCCGAAGAGATTAATAGCACCATAAAATTGTATGAAAGATATCCTGATATAAAGAAATTGAGACTTGCGAAAGAAAAGCGCGACAAGCTTGAAACTGACAGAATTGAGGCTGGTATTCCGGACCCTGGCACGAAATTGTTTCTTTCTTTGCAGTACTATTGCCTGAGAAAAAATTACCGATGTGACAAGGATAAACTGAAAGAGGCTATCCAAAAAACCGAAGATTGGCTTAAAAGGGCCGCAAAACAGAAAGAACAGCTCACTAATAAATACAGCAAACTTCAGGAGATTAATAAGATTACTCCCCAAACACCTACTGCCAGAAATATGGAAGTGGTATACAAAAAACCGCCTGGCTTGATCCCTGTGTAATTCGCAATTGAGAAGTACCTTTGGCTGGTTAGTATTACTTACCGGCCAGTTAGTGCTTTAAGGAATGGCAAAATGTTAAATACTTTCACAATGAATCAGGACAGGTGGAAACGCTTTATCAATCCCATTCCAATACATGGACACTCCATCTAAATAGCAGTGAATAACACATGGATTACCATATGATTAGCGGTAGTTTAATTAAATCATCTGAAGATGTAATAACCTCCTCAACCAAAGAAACACCAAAGGTTGGTAAGGACGATAACTCTATTGAACACAAAAGTTATGGCCAGCTACTCTCTCACAGGGCAGTATCGCCACTAGAAGAGTCCGAAAACCTCAGGTTATTGATGGAACCCCTGCCCGGACAAGGGGCATTTCAAACCATGCAGTCTCGCTTTGAAGCCAGGGATATTACCATCGATGATCCACAGTTCAAGCAGCCGCCAGGCAAAATAAACAAGCTTGCCCTCGCGATTAAAATTTTTTGCAAAAGTTTTTGGGAAACATCCCGGGTCAATACCCCGGAGACTGATCGCAGTCCACGGGTAGAAACCATACGTAGCAGGGTATTCACCGTGACCTCTACATTGTTAACCACACTAAGCGGAGTAGTCGCCACTACCGTGGCAATCGGGCTTTTTCTTGGTGCTCTTACTATTTTTGCGGGCATGGACCCAGAGGGAGCAATGATGTTCATTCCTGTCGGACTTGCCATTGCAGGCCTGTCTTTTGGGGTTTTTGCTGTTGGTTTTATAATCTCTGTGGGAATATCTCGCCTCATGACGGCAATAGTGTCAGCGTCGGTGGATACCCGGGAAAAATTAACCGAGATAACAGCCTTTACTTCACCAGAGCAGAGGTTTTTAAAAAAATACCAGAGAATGAAGAAGTCTCTCTTTGAATTACAAACCAGGTTTTATGCTGCAGAGCTTGACAGGATTAATTTCAAAATAAGCTATTGTGAATCACCCAAGAAATTGGAGCTTTTGACCGAAAAGCGTATCAAGCTTAAGGCTGACAGAATTGATGCGGGTATTCCAGATCCCTACCAGGCGAAATGGTTTGATGCTCAGCAGCACTATTGCCTGAGAAGCTGGTATTGGTGCAATACTGAGAAACTGCAGGCTGCTATCAGTAAAATCGAAGCGTGGCTTGACCGGGCGGAAAAACAGAAAGCACTGCTCACTAATGCACAACGGGAACTCGAGGAGCTTAATTCATCGGGGAAGTCGTCGCTGAAACCGTATGACTTGATTCATGCATGATTCAGTGGCCTTAATTTTACCAATGCCTTACCACTTCAGGGGTTAGTATTACTGACCAGTCGATTAGTTTTTTACAAAAAAAATTGTAAACAGGAACGCTTCAACAAAGAATCCGATGGTAAAACTCTATTAATTATGAAACAAAAATTGCACGTGCCATCTTAATACAAACAATTAACACAAGGATTGTCCAATGCTTGCCATAGCCCATCCATTAGAGCTGAAAAACAATGAATGTGAAAAGTCCTTAACTATGGATTTGACAGGGAAGAAAAGTAACGATAACCCTGTTAAGACAAAAAAAAACAAAAGCCGGGAGCAACCAATCCGCCACAGGGCCGCATCTCCTATAAACCGTCCTGAGCCCAAAAACCCCGAAAACCTCAGGCTATTGATGAAGCCTCTGCCCGGGCAAACCAACGCATTTCACCGGATGCAGCCATTAAAAGAGGATGGAATTATCATTGAAAGTCCGGAGTTCAAACAGCCACCCGGAAAAATAAAAAAGCTGGCCCTGGCGATTAAAATCTTTTCTAAAAGCTTTGAGACAATATACAAGGTCAACAATCCGGAGACTGATCGGAGTTCACTGGTAGAAACCATACGGGGCAGGGTTTTCACCGTGACTTCTATATTGTTGAAAGCTTTAAACGCCGTGCAAACCTCTGCAATCACATCCGGGCTTTTTATTGGTGCTTTTGCTCTTTTTGCAAGTCAGCCAGGGGCAGTGTTCTTTCTTGTTGTCGCTGGATTGATTATTGCCGCCCATGCCCTCCTGTTTTATGCCATGGGCTATGTTTTCGCCGATTGCGCCACTCACTGTATTACTGCAGCCGTGTCAGCGTCGGTGGATACCCGTCAAAAATTAGCCGAGATAACCGCCTCTACTTCACCAGAAGAGCGGTTTTTAACAAAATACCAAAGAATGGAGGAGTCTCTTTTCGCACTGCGGACCAAGCTTTATGCGGTAAAGTTAGCAGACATCAATGACAACATAAAATATTATGAGAAAAAAGGCATGACAGAGGAATTGAGACTTCAGCATGAACAGCGCACCAGAATTGAGTCTGCCAAAATTGAGGCGGGTATCCCATACAAAGCGAAATGGTATGAATCTATGGAACACTACTTCCTGAGGAAGGGTTATGGTTACAGAATCGGGCATCTGGAGGATGCCATTCATAAAACCGAAGATTGGCTTAACAGGGCAGCAAAACAGAAAGAACGGCTCTCCAATGAACCTTTAGAACTACAAGAAGTGAATAGCGAAAATCCGGCTCACTGGGTTCGTGTGTAATTCCAAGTAAGGTAATGGGCAGCGTGTACTGTTAGAACTGTGGACGTTAGCCCTTTAAAAATGGCGTGTGAAGATCGCCTTCTTCTCTGGACAGGATGGGAATAGCAGCTTTCAGAAGAACCTTAAAAATTTCATTCTACAGCTGGCCCACAAGTACCGGTCAGGGGTTAGCTCTGCTTACCGGCTGGTTAGTGCTTTATAGAATAAAACATCATTAAATATTTTCAATTCATTAGAAACAAACGGAAATGTTTTATTAATTCCCTGGCAAAATTTGCAGGCAATCTCCAAATACCAGCAATCAAGACAGGGAGTGTCCCATGATTTACACAACTGGTCTGGCAGCATTACCAAGAGATGTGAAGATCTCAACTCAAGAAAAAAAAAGCGCCAGGGCAGGACGATAAAGCTGTCGGGTCCAAAAGCGAAACAGGCTCAGATAAACCGCTCTGTCACAGGTCAGTCGTAACTACTCGAAAAAGACCTGCGAATTTTACAGATGACCCTCAACAGCCTATTAAAATCCCGAAAAGAACATTAGAAGCAGAGGTTTTGCCTGTCAAATATGAGCAGTTACAACCTGAATTTGATACGCTCTTAACTGTGGGTATAACAAGACAGCAGATCCTTTCCAACCCTTTGAACTTCTGGCAACACACATTTTTCCCTACCCAAAACGAGAAACCCCGGCCTGAGCCGGGGTTTCTATGGGATTCGAGTATAAATTTTCAAACGAAATTTGGATTACTCCATGATTTTGGCAACAACGCCAGCACCAACAGTACGGCCACCTTCACGGATCGCAAAGCGCAGACCTTCTTCCATCGCTACCGGGTTGATCAGGGTAGCAACGAAGTTGATGTTGTCACCCGGCATCACCATTTCAACGCCTTCGTTCAGTTCTACCGCGCCGGTGACGTCAGTGGTACGGAAGTAGAACTGTGGACGATAGCCCTTGAAGAATGGCGTGTGACGACCACCTTCTTCCTTGGACAGGATGTACACTTCAGCTTCGAACTTGGTGTGCGGAGTCACGGTTCCTGGCTTGATCAGACACTGGCCACGCTCAACGTCTTCACGCTTGGTACCACGCAGCAGGGCGCCGATGTTCTCACCGGCACGACCTTCGTCCAGCAGCTTACGGAACATCTCAACACCGGTAACGGTGGTCTTGGTGGTCTCTTTGATACCAATGATTTCTACTTCGTTACCAACGTTGATAATTCCACGCTCAACACGGCCAGTTACAACAGTACCACGACCAGCGATGGAGAATACGTCTTCGATCGGCATCAAAAATGGCTGATCGATGGCTCGCTCTGGCTCCGGGATGTACTCGTCCAGGGTTTCTACCAGCTTGCGTACAGCGGAAGTACCCATTTCGTTGGTGTCTTCGCCGTTCAGGGCCATCAGGGCAGAACCGATGATGATTGGTGTGTCGTCACCCGGGAAATCGTAGGTGTCCAGAAGTTCACGGACTTCCATCTCTACCAGTTCCAGCAGCTCTTCATCGTCAACCATGTCGGCCTTGTTCAGGAATACCACAATGTAAGGTACACCTACCTGACGGGACAGCAGGATGTGCTCACGGGTCTGTGGCATGGGGCCATCAGCAGCAGAGCATACCAGGATCGCGCCGTCCATCTGGGCAGCACCGGTGATCATGTTCTTGACGTAGTCGGCGTGTCCCGGGCAGTCTACGTGGGCGTAGTGACGGTTCGGTGAATCGTACTCTACGTGTGCAGTAGAGATGGTGATACCACGCTCGCGCTCTTCCGGCGCGTTGTCGATCTGGTCAAAGGCACGCATGGTGCCGCCCCAGGTCTCGGCACAGACGCGGGTCAGTGCTGCCGTCAGGGTGGTTTTACCGTGGTCAACGTGACCGATGGTGCCGACGTTTACGTGCGGCTTCGAGCGTTCAAATTTTTCCTTAGCCATATCTCTTAACCTTTAGCTGTAAATAGTTCGAGGGTAGCAATATCAAGCAGGGCATTCTAACAGCCATTTTCGCCGGAAAGAATTTCTCATGTTAAAAAAACATAAATAATCCTGTTATTTCCGGAAATCAGACAGTCAGAACCCCTTGGTTGATATCAACCCTGGTTTTTTATGACCGCTTCAGCAATGCTGGCGGGCGCTTCGGCATACTCATGGAATTCCATGGAGTATGTAGCTCGCCCCTGAGTTGCTGAACGCAGATCGGTAGCGTAGCCGAACATTTCACCCAGCGGCACCTGAGCGTTGATCACCTTACCAGAAGGTGTATCGTCCATTCCCTGAACAATACCGCGACGACGGTTCAGGTCGCCCATAACGTCACCCATGTAGTCTTCCGGTGTGACCACCTCGACCTTCATCATAGGCTCCATCAGGACAGGCCTGGCCTGTGGCGCGTATTTCTTCAGAGCTTGCGAAGCAGCGATTTTAAACGCCATTTCGTTAGAGTCAACATCGTGGAAGGAACCATCATACAGACGAGCTTTCAGACCCAGCAGCGGGTAGCCGGCGATCACGCCGTTCTTCATCTGTTCTTCGATACCTTTCTGGATTGCCGGAATGTATTCCTTGGGAATGACGCCACCAACGATTTCGTTGATGAACTCCAGACCTTCTTCACCGTCGTCAGCAGGGGAGAATTCAACCACAACGTGACCGTACTGACCACGACCACCGGACTGCTTGGCAAACTTGTGGTTAGCCTCAACAGTGCCTTTGAGCTTCTCGCGGTAGGCAACCTGTGGCTTGCCAATGTTCGCCTCTACCTTGAACTCGCGACGCATACGGTCAACGATGATATCCAGGTGCAGCTCACCCATACCGGAGATGATGGTCTGGCCGCTCTCTTCGTCAGTGTGTACGCGGAACGATGGGTCTTCCTGGGCCAGTTTGCCCAGGGCGATCCCCATTTTTTCCTGGTCAGCCTTGGTCTTGGGCTCAACCGCAACAGAGATGACCGGCTCCGGGAACTCCATACGTTCCAGGGTGATCACACTGTCCATGGCGCACAGGGTGTCACCGGTAGTGACATCTTTCATACCGATCAGCGCGACGATGTCACCAGCAACACACTCTTTGAGTTCTTCACGGTTGTTAGCGTGCATCTGCACCATTCGGCCAACACGCTCTTTCTTGCTCTTGACCGGGTTGTAAACTGTATCACCGGAGTTCAGAACCCCGGAATAATTACGGATAAAGGTCAGGGTACCCACAAACGGGTCGGTGGCAATCTTGAACGCCAGGGCAGAAAAAGGCGCGCTGTCGTCCGCTTCGCGAGTAGCAACCGTACCTTCTGCATCGTCCAGAACACCTTCGATTGCCTTCACTTCTTTTGGTGAGGGCATCAGCTCGATAACAGCATCCAGCACAGCCTGCACACCCTTGTTCTTGAAAGCAGAGCCGCCGAACACCGGGATAATTTCATTGGCCAGGGTACGGGCACGAATACCGGCCTTGATCTCTTGTTCTGAAAGATCACCTTCTTCGAGGTACTTTTCCATCAGCTCTTCAGTGGCTTCAGCGGCAGCTTCTACCATGAATTCACGCATTTCTGTGCACAGCGCTGCCATATCGGCCGGAATGTCTTCGTAAGTGAAGCTCATCCCCTGGTCTTCTTCGTTCCAGATGATGGATTTCATCTTGACAAGGTCAACCACACCCTTGAACTCGTCTTCAGAGCCAATGGTCATCTGCATTGGTACCGCGTTGGCATTCAGGCGGTCACGCAGCTGGCTGATGACCATGTCAAAATCAGCACCGGTACGGTCCATCTTGTTAACGAAGACCATGCGGGGAACTTCGTACTTGTCAGCCTGACGCCATACGGTTTCAGTCTGGGGCTGAACACCGGAAGAGCCACACAGTACCACGACAGCACCGTCGAGTACCCGCAGGGAACGCTCTACCTCTATGGTAAAGTCAACGTGTCCGGGGGTGTCGATAATGTTGATACGGTGCTCATCAAACTGGGCATCCATACCACGCCAGAAACAGGTTGTGGCAGCAGAAGTAATGGTGATGCCACGCTCCTGCTCCTGCTCCATCCAGTCCATGGTGGCAGCACCATCATGAACTTCACCAATTTTATGGCTCAGACCGGTGTAAAACAGAACACGCTCTGTGGTCGTTGTCTTACCCGCGTCAACATGGGCACAGATGCCAATGTTGCGATAGCGGTTGATCGGGGTTTTACGGGCCACGACTCAATCCTCTGATACTTAGAAACGGTAGTGGGAGAATGCCTTGTTGGCTTCCGCCATGCGATGCACGTCTTCACGCTTCTTGACGGCAGCCCCCTTGCTTTCAGCAGCGTCCAGCAGCTCTCCAGCCAGGCGGAGTTTCATGGACTTTTCACCACGCTTGCGTGCAGCGTCCACCAGCCAGCGCATGGCCAGGGCCGTACGACGGGCAGGACGAACTTCAACGGGTACCTGGTAAGTGGCACCACCAACACGGCGAGACTTGACCTCTACCATAGGAGCAATGGTTTCCAGAGCTTTCTCGAACAGCTCCAGAGGCTCCTTATTGGTACGCTCCAGAACGATGTCCAGGGCACCATATACGATCTTTTCAGCGACGGATTTCTTACCGCTGACCATCACGTGGTTGATGAATTTTGTAAGTGTCTTGTTGCCAAACTTGGGATCTGGCAGCACGTCGCGCTTAGCGACTACGCGTCTTCTTGGCATTGATAAGCCCTCTATGTCGGTCTTCAGGTAATCCAGGATCAGTAACTATTTCGGCAAGCGACCTGGCCTTACTCTCATCAACCTGATATTGATTACTTTCTTACCCGGCTTGACAGTGGTCTCTGGCAACCGGTTTCTAGCGCTTGGGTCTCTTGGTACCGTACTTGGAACGGCCCTTCTTGCGATCGTTAACACCCTGGGTATCCAGGCTGCCGCGAACGGTGTGGTAACGAACACCCGGCAAGTCCTTGACACGACCGCCACGGATCAGCACCACACTGTGCTCTTGCAGGTTGTGACCTTCACCACCGATGTAGGAGGTCACTTCAAAGCCGTTGGTCAAACGCACACGGCAGACTTTACGCAGTGCCGAGTTTGGCTTCTTGGGGGTAGTAGTATAAACACGGGTACAAACTCCGCGGCGCTGGGGACAGGCCTGCAACGCAGGCACGTCCGTCTTTCTAACCTTACGCTTCCTGGGCTTGCGCACCAGCTGGTTAATGGTTGCCATTCAGCAAACTCCAATCTCTATTCGAGAACCGTTTCAAAGTGTTGGGCCTGGACCGTCAGAGGATAGCGCAGTCCAAACTCCTGCTTTAAACAGCAAAAGCCGGTAGAAACCGGCTTATGCAACCCGTTCCACTATTTGTTCACAACAAGCTTTTTCATAACAGCTTGTTAACAAGAAGCGCTTAAATAATCGCTCACAAGAAGGGAACCACAGGCAAAATAAAGCGCAGAAATTTTACGGACTGGCAATACTTTCGTCAAGTAGGGGGATTCATGGTAGAAAATAAGTGGAAAACCGGTCACCGGGGAGCAAACAATCATTACCCTCGGCCAAGTTGACGCTTATGGCAAAAGGGCAAACAGGTATGCATTACCCCAAAAACATACACCTGTTCTTACGATAGACATTAAGCATCTATCTATTAATTCCAGAAGCAAAAGCTTTG
>NZ_JAHHPO010000580.1 GCF_024606365.1 Endozoicomonas sp. ONNA2 | reverse complement strand
CAACGTTGCACACCGGGTAATGGTGTTGTCTGGGGCACGGGCAGGATTTCAGATATGGAACCAATCTGAATCATATAATGCTGACCATCCTGCACAAAGCTGACACCTTGCCAATAGCTCAGGTCAGTTTGCTCTACAGGGATTTGAGCCCTGTATAGAGAAGCACTCTGCTCAAGTGTCTCCAGATAGTCGAATGGATGACTTGAGTTGTTCATAGAACTCCTTTCTATCTTTGCTATCTTTGCCATCACTGCCATCATTGTCGCCTTGACAATTGAAAGTGACAAATGGGATAACCGGGGCTGCTTCAGGCCGCAGCTTCGCTCAGGACTTCGTTGAGCGCTTCCAGTAACAGGCTTACTTTAATGGGCTTGGTCAAATAGTTTTTGGCCCCCTGTCGCATGCCCCAGACGCGATCCGTTTCCTGGTCTTTGGTGGTGACAATAATGACAGGAATATGTCCTGTACTCCCATCTTTGGCGAGTTGACGAGTGGCTTGAAAGCCGTTCAGGCCAGGCATGACAATATCCATTAATACCGCATCAGGCTGTTCTTCCCGGCAAAGGGCGACACCATCAGCACCATTGCCAGCAGTCAATACCGTATGACCATGTTTCTCAAGCATTGCACTTAGCTGGTACAGTTCAGTTGGTGAGTCGTCAACAATCAATACTTTAGCCATAAATCCCCCGGTGTTTTTGGCCACTGCCGTTTTTCAGGCCCGCACCAAACCTGGTTGCCTGGAATTATTTTTTGAAAGCCTTTCTGGTCGTAGAGACACCGTCAAGGGTTATCCATTTTCGTTTGTTTAAACGGCCAGCGCATAGTCAGGGCAATGCTCCCGAATTGCTCCGAATAGTTCATCACGACTGAATGGCTTGGTCAGATAGTAATCAGAACCGGCAATGCGTCCTCTGGCGCGGTCGAACAGACCGTCCTTACTGGATAGCATGATGACGGGAATCTGTTTAAATGCGTTGTTATTTTTAATCAGCGCACAGGTTTGATAGCCGTCAAGACGTGGCATTATGATGTCGACAAAGATGGAAAGGAGTTCTATGAACAACTCAAGTCATCCATTCGACTATCTGGAGACA
>NZ_JAHHPO010000579.1 GCF_024606365.1 Endozoicomonas sp. ONNA2 | reverse complement strand
ATTCTTAAATAAACTTTCTCTGTATCATGACGTACGATCAGTGGTAATCAGGTATTTTTTTCCATTGATCTTTCCGGACATAATGGCTTTTCGCTGGTGTTGTTTATCACAGCTTTTTTTATTGACCGGACAATATTTGGAGCGATTCAGCAGATTGCTCTGTGTAACTTTGGGGAATCCATGGTAAACCAGTTGTTTTAAGGTGAAGTTTTCTACATCGCCGCTATGGCCTGAGCGGCCGGAAGAGTGCTCCCGGGCCGTTAAATAAAAGATTTCATAACCCAGGGCAGCCGCTTTGTTTAAAAATTCTCTGGCACCGGGAATAGAGGCAGCCTGCAGCTGTTTTTCATGGTTTTGCATCTTCTCTTCAGGGTCTGGAAATGTTTTACAAAGCGGTGGAATTAAATGATTCAAAGAGTAATCTACTAGCGTTCCGTCAATATCAACAATAATCGCCCGATTATTGGCGTAGCGGTTTTCAGGCGATTCAATTGCCTTGCTGGCCAGATTATAGGTTTGCAGGGCGGTGGCATCGAATTGTGCAGATTTTCTGAGCCAAAGATCGGCCATTATAATATGCTGCCGGTAGCTGTCGGAAATAGGTACGGGTAACTCTGTGTCGTTAACTTGTTGTAATCGGGCCCTGTGTTTTTCTTCAGGGCTCAGTGTCCGATAGTCTTTGCTGATCGCTTCTTCCCAGAATCCGTAAACGGTGTTTGGCAGAATAAACCATTGGGTTCCAAGTTTATCCTGATGCTGACTTACCCACTTTTTCCTTTCAGGATAAAGGCCTTTGTCTACCTCACCGAGGTCGTCCAGCTGGTCACCAAATAGCATGATCGGGTGGTAGCCCATTTTTACGATTTGCTGGCGTTTGTCCTCTTTGCTGAGGGTAGTGTTTTGTTCTTCTTGCAGAATGACATGATTTTCACTGCTGACCGGATAACCCAATTGCCTGAGTTTGTTGATGGTCATGGTTTTTACATCGTTGAAACGGCCACTGATATAGAATATTTCAATGCCGAGGCTATTGGCTTTTTGCAGGAAGTCAACGGACCCTGGCAGGGCTTTCGCTTCTTGATGATTCCACCAGAACCTGGTCCGCTCAGTACTTCGGGATTCATTGGTATCAACCATGCTGGTAAAATAAGGGGTGCCTGATATCAGGGTATCATCAATATCGGTGATTATTGCTGGCTTTTTACCGTCCGGTGTTGTTGCCAGGATAGCCTCCAGTTGATCACTGGCGCTGTTGAAACTCTGGTAAAAGTAAGCGTAGTATTCCCCTGAATGCTGCTGCCAATTTGCGGCAATGATAACTTCATTGTTTAAATCTTTCTGCTCAAAGCTATGAGCGAGTAAAGAGTTAAGTAATGGTGAAAGCAACAGTGCGGCCAACACTATTTTGTCCACTTTCTTTGCGATAATGTGCCGGATTTTCATAATTCTGATTGTGATAATTCTATTTGAGATAAGAATGACCGACTCAGAATAGACGAAAAGAAATACAGTCAATGGAAGCGTTTGCTCTCAGTTTATTGATAAGTAAGTTCCTTTTTATTGACAACGTCGTTGAAACAGTCGTTTGTTAAGTAGCTGGCCATATGGAATCGAATATTTCTGGCTACTTGGGCTGGTACTA
>NZ_JAHHPO010000578.1 GCF_024606365.1 Endozoicomonas sp. ONNA2 | reverse complement strand
TAACTGCCCACTTAGCCAGAAATATACGATTCCATTTGGCCAACTACTTAACGCTGACTTTTTGAGCGGACTGCCGTGTATACAAATCCCGGCACCCTGTGCAACACTGAACGGGCAGAATACCCCGAAGTTTTCCGTAGGCCTTCAGTTGTGCAAACATGACACGGATTTCTGCTAAATCATGTAAAAAGGTGCAGAGTCGAATGTCGCTACGAAATGCTTGCCAATGTAATGAACAGTTGTTGTCTGAGTTGATTCGGGCTATTGCAAGACTTCCGGCAAATAATTACCAGAAATCTGCCGTTCCTGACAGCTCTCAAACGATAGGCGCTCATGTACGTCATATCATTGAGTTTTATCAGTGTTTTTTATCCGGTCTGGAAAGTAGATATATTAACTACGACAACCGTAACAGAGACCCGGAATGTGAGAGGAATGTCTCTTCTGCAGTAGGCGCTTTACTGAGTATTAAGGAGCGGCTGGTTAAACTGACAAAGAATGCATCGGGTGAGATCCATCTCACACTCAATGCCAGCACTGATGCCAATGGAACGGTCGTCAAGGCGGAAACATCGGTCATTCGTGAGCTGTTATTTTTGCAATGTCACACCACGCATCATTTAGCAATCATCAACTTGCTGCTGCAACAGCCAGGTCATCAACCCCCGAAAAATCTCGGTGTTGCCACCTCAACACTGATCTACCAGAAACAACAGAAAGCATCCTCTGAAAACTGATTGGCTGTTTTATACACGATGGCTGCAACACTCAATTCATTTCTGGCCAATTTTTATCCGCAGCTTTAATAAAGCCCGGGATATCCACCAGCCATTTTTCCTGCACACTGTTGTTATAATTCAAATACAGTTTGTTATCGGCAATTTTCCAGTATTTCGGGTCTCCCGGTGCCCTTTGTTTTTTTGCAGCAACAGCCCACGCGCAGTAACCTCCATATTGAGGCATATACTGCTCAGGGTGTTGCTTGAACAGGCTGAGATGTTTTGCTGAAGAGAAGTACCACTCCACGCCCAGGTGCTCAAATTTATACCTGGCGTTTCCTTCTACGGGCTTTCCTTGCGTGAAATAAGCAACGGCATCATAACCGCTGATGGCTTTACTGCCTAACCAGCCAGTATAAATATGTTTGTTGGCAAAGGCGTTGACGCTCAATGCCATCAACAGGACCGTAACTATCCTTAACAATTTATTCATGAAACATCATCCTATTCAGTTGTTGACTCTATTTTGTCCAGGGATATCAGCTGACCAGTTTTCTCCTAATCTGCGCCTTGGCAATTCTACAGTAAAACACCCAAAAAAAACGCCAGAAAAGCCAGCTCTGGTGCGATAAAACCATCAATACTGATCAATGGCTGCCGAAATAATG
>NZ_JAHHPO010000577.1 GCF_024606365.1 Endozoicomonas sp. ONNA2 | reverse complement strand
ATTTTTTTGTGTAATACCGTCCATATTAGGAAAGTTGTTTTTAGACAATTCCTAAATGCATGCACCAGACATCTACAGGGCAGTTTCATCATTTCCGTCACCATCTGTTTTGAAAGTTTGCATTTCAAACTCTGGCTTGCCATTGGGGGGAAGCAATGGTGGCAGGCCCTTGGCATCCTTTTTGTTCAAGAAGCAATAAGATGACTCATCAACAGGGGGGGACTTGTAGGTGATTTTCAAATAGCCCTCTTTCACTTTTGCAAGTTTCACTTCTGCAAATTTCAATTGCTTCGGGTCAAAACCACTGGTGTCAAGGGCGTTCAGATAATCTTTATTCTGATAGTGATTGCGAATTATATCTGTAGCTTCAAAGGGTCCGGGGCAAAATGCTGCAGCGGTGGAAAATAACACCTGGCCGGCAGCATAGTAGTGTGGCCCAAAGGCTGCGTTCAATGCCTGCTTGTAAATGAATGCGGCAACGGAGTTGGGTGTTGTATAGTTAACAACGGTCTTGACAGCCCAGGGGCCAAACTGGACCGCTGCACCTCCTCCACAGCGCCCGGCCACGCCAATAGCCAAAGGCCTGACCACATAGGCTGCGGTGCCGGAAAGCGTCCTGCAAGCATTAACTAATGTGTTTATTATCTCGGTACCTTTCATGGTTCACCTCCTTGGAAATTCTTTTGAACTATTGTTCTAGACCCTGTGGTTCCGGAAAAGTTCCGCAAAAGTTGGCTTATTGGGCAAAATAAATGTGGGTGATGCGGGGTGACCCTTGGGTGTCAGGGGGGCATGTGACAATGGTACTGACTTTATTTCCGGTTCTTTTGAATGACAAGTGGGCAAGTTTAAGTAACCAACCGGTTACTAATTCCTGATTATCGCCATGATACATTTTGATGTGGTTAACCACTCAGGGAGGTAATAGTTATGGAAGTGAATTCTACAACAGGCATTGGATCATCAGCCTTGCCTGGTATCCATGAACCCGGTCAGCCTGATGATGACCGGGAAAAAAAATACCGTTATGGCTGTTTTGCCTTAAAGCGTGTTGGTGATGATCAACCAATTCTTTTTCAGCGACAGAAAAACAATGTTAACGGTCCATTACCCAATTCGAAAAAAAGAGATATCAAGCCAGTAGTAATGGATGCTGTTCAATCAAGAATTAATGAAGTTACAGGTGTTGTTTGTGCAGCAAAAAGGAAAATTAGCCAATGTTGGTCTGAGGTTCTGGAAAAGTTTAACTCTGCTGAATATCAATATTTTTCGGCAAAATTTCATAAAGTAGCCGGATCAGGCCGGAACACGAAATATATCAAGTGTGAAATTGCTGATGATGGAAAATCAGCATTTCTTGGGCGGAAATACTTTCCCGGTTTACTGATTTACTCTACAACCGCAAATTGTGTAAATGCCAATAATAAAGTAAAAGTGAATAATAAAAAGTTGAAGTGCGGGATGCTCTCCAAACTTTATGCTGAAGGTCATATACCATGGGGAAAAAAAGGTTATGCCGAATGTGGCTCCATAGCACAATTGGAGAATCGGTTGCAGGAATTGGCACAATCTAACCCATCATTCAAGTTCGAATGTGCCATAAGACTGATCGGCAAGTGTACAGAAACTCATTGCTTTCAATTGGATGAATTCTCTCTGGTGTTAAACAGGCTGGTACAAAAATACCGGGATATGCCCTGTGGTGACAGTAAAGTCTTTTTACTAAGAGGTGGCCCATTTAGCAATGAACCCGGGCATGTTGGCCATTCAATGGTCCTGCGCCTGGAAAAGAAAACCCCGGGGATTCTGATTATTCGGCATTGGGATCCTAACTGGACGTTTTTGGACCAGAAGGTGATCCTTGGTCATCCTGATTGTGCTCAATTTCTAAAGCTTTCTGATCTTTATACACCTGAAGACGAACAACTTTTTTTTTCTAATGGTGTGGGAAGTTTAACTTTATTCGAAGGTGAGTCAGAAGAGTTTGATGAAAACTTGTATTGGCATGTTCGAACAGGTGACAGAGGTCACTGTGTATTTGAATTTAAAAATGGCATCTGGAGAAAGCCTCCAGAAGAGGATACTCCAATGGCAGATGGGTTCGATTATGCTGATACCATGAGTATCCTGGAAAATTGTATCTGGGCAATATTTGCTGATGAAACCAAATCGGAGAGTCAGAAACACGCCTTTCTGACGCACCTGTTCGATTATACCAATTTAACGGGTTTAATAAGAAGGCTGCCGTATCCATTCTGGAAAGCGCTGGGCGTATCCTGGATGTACCTGCAGGCCATTATGCCCAGTGATCAAGATCTTGATGTCCAAGTATGGGGAAAGGAATATCGTTTATTTTATGACTACATGTTGGAAGTGAGTAAAGAACCCGACTCTGAATATCTTGCCAGATCCTTGCAGGTGACTGTAAGTTTTAATGACTGGCACAGGAGTAAAGATATAATCCGCTCTGTGTTAATGGATTCCAGTAAATCCTGCGAGGAAAAAAAGTTAATTCTACAGGGGGGGAACGGCTGGTTTTCTGAGGCCGTAATGAAGGGTAAAAGTCCTGATGCAGTGCTTACTTATGTTCACGAGGTTCTGCAAAGTGATTTGCCAGAGAGTATCAAGGTTGATCTGCTAGAGGCAAAAAACAAGTTGGGCAAGCCTGTTTTTTGCGAGATGTTAAAGTGTTTTGATCTTGTTGATTTGGCGTATGAGTATGCTTTGAATATTCTGAAAAGTAATATGGATATCCAATCAAAGAGGAAAATATTATCAGTTGATCAAAGCTTGCAAATGATAGAAATGCTCGAAGAATCATCAGGTGGCACGTACGATACCAATTCATTCGATTCTGACAAGCTTCAGAATATTAAAGAAAGTATGAATGAACTGAAAAATGAACCAAATGGTTTTTGAGTGGTCCAAAGTTGTAAGGAAATTAAAAGTAGTTGTTAAATT
>NZ_JAHHPO010000576.1 GCF_024606365.1 Endozoicomonas sp. ONNA2 | reverse complement strand
ACATCAAGGCGCGCAATGAAGCCCATCAAATTGCCCTGGGTGGCAACCAGAACCCCGGCTGGAAGACCGTCAACGAGATCCGCCGGGAAGAGAACCTGACACCCATCGATAACGGCAACACCCTTTATCAACCTGTGACCGGTGAGCAACGTGAACCAGCGCAAACTGATGAACCTGATTCGGAAAAACCCGACGACATCCGGAATCCGGGTACAGACCAATGACCAACAGGCAACGCTCTACGTGTATGACGTCATCGACGACTGGTGGGGCATCGATGCCGAAAGCTTTGTTCGTGAAGTCAATGCTTTGGACGTACCAACCCTGAATGTCCGGATCAATTCACCCGGCGGCGACGTATTCACCGCCCGCGCCATGCAAACGGCACTGGCACAGCACCCGGCCACCGTCATTGCCCATGTTGACGGACTGGCTGCCAGTGCGGCCACCTTTCTGGCCATGGGGGCCAACGAAGTGCGCATCAGTGAAGGCGCGTTTTTCATGATCCACAAGGGCTGGGCGTTTACCGTCGGCAATGCCGATGAACTGCGGACCCAGGCAGAACTGCTGGATTTGATCGACAGCAACATGGCGAATGAATACGCCACCCGGACCGGGTTAGACCAAAAGACGGTGCTGGATATGATGGCCGACGAGACCTGGATGAACGGGCAGCAGGCGGTGGACAACGGTTTTGCCGACCGGCTGGCGGATGGCATCAATGACCGTCAGGCAAATAATAAATGGTTTGATTTAAGCGCCTACCGACATCCGCCAGAAACTTATCCATCAACCCATCCTGCCGCCCTGCGTGCGCACCTTGAACGACGGCTGGCGCTGATTGCCTGAGCCATGCACAGGACGCTTTTGCTCTGCCTTGCCCTGCTGGCCACTGAGTTAACTCACGCCCCTTTACTAATTACCGGAAATTACCATGGATATTCAAACCCTGAGAGAACAACGCAGTTCGGCCGCCAGTGCGGCCAGACAGTTGCTCGACAGCATCGAGCCAGAGCACTGGAACGACGACCACAATCAACGGTACGACGCCATTGTCGCCGAGATTGGCCGCATCGATGACCAGCTGGAACGGCTGGAAGAACAACTGAAAATCGAAGCCGCTGACCACGCCATTACCCGGCAACGAAGCGAACGGGAAGGAGTATCCGACGATGAAGCGCACCACAATATCGCCATGGAAAAAACGATCTTTAGTTGTTTCCTGCGTGGTGGTATTGATGCTCTTGATGTGGATCAGCGTCAGTATGTGGAACAACGGCGACTCCGGGCCGACCTGTCCACCGGTACCGACACCGCCGGCGGCTACCTGGTGCCCACCGATTTTGCCACCCGACTGATTGAAGAGATGAAATTATTTGGCAACATGCGACTGGTGGCGACCATCCAGCAGACCGACAGCGGCGTCCCCATTGAATGGCCGGTGGCCGACAACCTGGACCAGGAAGGCGAAATCGTCGCCGAGAACACCGCCGTTACCGACGAAGACCCGACTTTCGGCATCAAAACCATTGGTGCCTGGAAGTACAGCTCCAAAGGCGTCGCCGTGCCCTTTGAGCTGTTGCAGGATTCACGCATTGACATTGAAGCCTACGTGGTGCGCCTGCTGGCCCAGCGCATCAGCCGCATCACCAACAGGCATTTTACTTTGGGCACCGGCATCGGCCAGCCTGATGGCATTGTGCCCTCTGCCACCAAGGGTGCCACCGCCGCCACCGCTGTGACTATTGGTTTTGATGACCTGATCAATCTGGAGCACAGCGTGGACCCGATTTATCGCATGAACGCGCAATTTATGTTTGCCGACCAGGCGCTGAAAACCATCAAGATGCTCAAAGACAAGGAAGGCCGACCATTGTGGATCCCTGGCATTGCTGTCAGTGAACCGGACACCATCCTGGGTTATTCCTACGTCATTAATCAATACATGGCCGCGCCAGCGGCGAATGCCAAGTCTGTTTTGTTTGGCCAGCTGGCCAATTACCTGATCCGTGATGTCATGTCGGTGACCTTGTTCCGCATGACCGACAGTGTCTACACCCGTAAAGGGCAGGTGGGTTTTCTGGCCTTCAGCCGCCACGACGGGGCGTTGCTGGATGCCAGCGGCCAGTCGGTAAAATACCTGCAGCACGCGGCCGCCATGAAGGCCAAAGTATGAGCGGTTGGTTGTCCATTGACGACATGTTGCTCTGGTGCCGGGAAGTAGACAATGACGACACCCGGTCCGTGTTGTCCAGTATCGGCAAAGCGGTGGAACTGGGCATTGAACGGCACCTGAACCGCAAAGTCGTGGCCAGCCAGGCAGCCTGGGAGGCTATGGATTCGCCACCGGATCACGCCGTGATCGCTGACCCGGTGATCAAGCAGGCGGCATTATTGATGGTCAGCTATTTGAACGAAAACCGCGAAGCCGCCACCGAGGTGAACCTCGAGGAAATGCCCTACGGGTACACCTATTTGCTTAACGATTACCGCATCCGGAGCAACCCGTGAAGCGCCCCGCCGCGCCCGGCCAGCTGAAACATTGGGTCATTATTGAACAGCCCGTAGCCTGCAAACCCGCTGACCCGCTGACCGACGAGCCACAATGCTGGCAGACCGTCACCAAGTGCTGGGCCGCCGTTCGCCCGGTGTCGGCCAAAGAGATCTTTGCCGCCGGCGGTTTTGTTGGCCAGAACGACGTGGCGGTGACTGTGCGCTACGACCCAAGCCTGGACGACATGACCCACCACTGGCGACTGTGGTGGCAAAACAAAAAACTGGGGGTGGCGGGTGTGCTGAACACCAATGCCCGTGATAAGTGGCTGAAGATCCTTACCAGCTGTTCAGAAGACAGCATTCGTTTGAAAAATCCCGATTTTGATGAGCCACTGCATAAGGTGGTTAACGTGATCATGCCGGAGTTGACATGAGTCTGTACCAATTAAACAAACCATTAAATCAAAAGACGGTTGAACAACGGTTCATTCGTGAACGCATCGACCTGTTAAGTGAACGTCAGTGGCAATTGACCGGTGATGATTATCGACGCTGCAAAATCAGCATTGATTACAATCGCCGGTTGCTTGACGATCCGACTGCTACCGTTACTTATTTACTTTTTAAT
>NZ_JAHHPO010000575.1 GCF_024606365.1 Endozoicomonas sp. ONNA2 | reverse complement strand
TTTTTTAACCAACAGTGAATAACTGAGCAAAACAAAAACCCCGCATAAAGCGAGGGCCGTAGAGAACGAACAGCGTCGTTGGGGTTTCCTGTGCGTCCTGCCTGATTTTTCGAGGCTTCCATTGGTTCACGTCACTGTGATACCTGAACACCTCATCCCTGATGCAGTGCTTTATTCAACTCAAGGTTCTCGCCGGTTGAATATGTCTATTATTTTACCGGCAGTGGCGTATTATCCTATCCGCCTGAATACGGGGTAAATTGCACAACCCCCGTATTAAACAATAAAAAAACCTCACCCGCGGCAAGGCTGCAAGTGCTGATCCATCAGCAGTCAGCGGTTTTTATTATTATTTGGGTAGTATTTATTCTTAGGCAGAGAGTGAATATTTGGTGTTCTTATTACCATACCCCGAAACAATCACTACCGACTTCGGCAATCACTCAATGGATGGGTACATGCTACGTATTTTCGCAATTAAATAATTGATCTACATCAATAAACCGGGTTATCAACAAGAATGAAGCCCATGTTATTTGAACCAAAGAAGCCGTAGCAGCATCCACCCTGTCGGACCATCACCAGGTATTCCTCCGGGATGTTGATTCCTGGATTACCTGGTGAAAAATCCGGTCCCTGTCTCAAAAAGCAGGACCCTGCCTCCGGTTAAATGGGCTAAGCCACTGAACGGTCTGCTCTCCAGCCCCGAAGTGCTGACCTTGAAACGACCAATGACCACTAATTATGCCCGGATCATGGGGCTATTATTGCTGGGTCGCAGTTCGGGGCTGACAGAACGGCCAGATAGCAGGGGGCTAATAACAGTGTCGAGTTATCTGTGATTATCTTCGTTAATCTGCTTTTTTATTGCCTTATTCAACGGTTGCTACAACCTTGTTTCTGCCACTAACGAAAACCAGGTTTGTGGCAAATTGGTTACAGAAAGACCAGGCGACCCCGTCCAGGCGACCCCGAAGAGAATACGTCTGATACCCGGGTGATCAAACGTAAAGGTGAAGCGCCGGAGCAGTATCGGGAATATGAGGATTTTTATTGATTAATATTTAACCCGTTATTCGTACCCCGCCTGTCTGAAAGGCTGCCTTTATCCCCTAACGGTTTATCCACAAT
>NZ_JAHHPO010000574.1 GCF_024606365.1 Endozoicomonas sp. ONNA2 | reverse complement strand
GCTCTTCGTGTGCTTTGTGGTTCAAAGCTGTTGCTTCTGGAATTAATAGATAGATTCTTAATGTCTATCGTAAGATGCTCCCTTCGTTGTGCCTCACATAGTACCAGCCCAAGTAGTCAGAAATATTCGATTTGATATGGCCAGTTAATTACTGATATCCCAGATGTGACCCTGTACACTTGGCAAAAAAAAGCTTTATCTTTCAAATAAAGTGAGAATGAGTATTCAAAGAATCTATTTTAAGTTCAGTGCATCGCCAATGCAGATTCAGAGGGGATGGGTACAGGCGGGAGACAGGGTTCTGTAGGGTTGCTCCTGAAAATTCTCTCGCAACCTTGCAGAGCCCTTTGTGTTACTCAATCATTTCAGATATCGAGCTTTCTGCTTGATTTTTTCCACCAGTTTTTTGCCTTTCGCTGTCAACGTCAGCTTGAAATAACGACCGTCATCTTCATGCTGAACCTTTTTGATCAGCCCAAGACCAGGCCTGTCGTGTCGACCTTCACCGAGACGTTTGACACTGACTGCGATATCGCTTGGGGTACCACAGGTGAGCTTGTCAACATTTACAAGATCTGTAATGGTTTCTCCCGGGTTTTCTGCAACCACAAGGAGAATTTGCCACTGAATCACCGTCAGTGGTTGTTCCTGCATCAACTGGGTTAATTTGATAAGACCTTTTAAAGTCATTGGCAGTTACCTTTCTCTAGTTAGTTATGAGGTTTGTTGTGGACTAGTAGCGTCGTTTACTTTCCATGCTCTTAGGCTTAAGCCTAGTCTGTACAACTGTTACGGCGACTGTTATACCAGATAAAATATTAGACAGTTTTCTACTGTTATAGCAAGTTTCCGTTCACAGTCGTTAAACATTTCGACAACGAGTAACAAAACTGTTGCGTCAGGAAACAGACACTCAAAGGGAACTCCTTTCAGTCATGGAGCAACCAGACAGCCATTTAGCCCGCCAATTATTACGACTAAAGGCAGATAGAGCACGATGACGTCTACTATGCAGAGTTTCCTTAATCTTAATATTGGTAAAATGTTAGACAACGATTTTTGGAAAAAATTCTCTAAAAAAATACATTACGCTTGTATTGTCGTGAATAAAGCCCATGACAGGTGTTTTTTTTCTGAGAGACAATGGTTGCATCGATGATATTATTATTCGCATAATATATATT
>NZ_JAHHPO010000573.1 GCF_024606365.1 Endozoicomonas sp. ONNA2 | reverse complement strand
AAGAGCTTTTCTTTTCCTTTGTGCTCTTCGTGTGCTTCGTGGTTCAAAGCTTTTGATTCTTGAATTGTAAGTGTTCAGAACCTATATCTTGCAAGCTGGCGATTGACCGATTGTTAAAACGGAAACTTCTTGCCACCGCCTGGCGGCATCATGCCGCCCATACCGCCGGGCAGCTGGCCTTTCATGGACGACATGCCCCGCATCAGTTTGCTCATGCCGCCTTTTTTGGTGACTTTCTTCATCATTTTGCTCATCTGCTTGTGCTGCTTGATGAGTCGGTTGATGTCCTGGATCTGGGTACCTGAACCAGTGGCTATACGCTTTTTGCGGGAACCGTTCAGGGTGTCCGGGTTGGCGCGCTCGCCCGGCGTCATGGAGTTGATGATGGCTTCCATCTGGACAAAAATTTTATTGTCCATCTGGCCCTGAAGCTGGGGTGCCATGCCACCCATGCCGGGCAATTTGTCCATCATGCCACTGAGGCCACCCATCTTCTTCATTTGTTGCAGCTGGTCGCGAAAATCTTCCAGGTCAAAGCCTTTGCCTTTTTTCAGCTTGCTGGCCAGCATATCCGCCTTGCTGCGGTCCAGCTTGCGCTCGGCTTCCTCGATCAGGGAGAGAATATCCCCCATGCCCAGGATGCGGGAGGCAATACGGTCTGGATAGAAAGGCTCCAGGGCATCGGTCTTCTCGCCCATACCGATAAATTTGATGGGCTTGCCGGTGATCTGGCGTACCGAGAGCGCCGCACCGCCACGGGCATCACCGTCTGCCTTGGTCAGGATGACACCGGTTAATGGCAGGGCATCGCCAAACGCCCTGGCGGTATTGGCGGCATCCTGACCGGTCATGGCATCCACCACAAAGAGGGTCTCTATGGGGTTGATGGCGCTATGCAGCTGCTGGATTTCAGTCATCATATCGTGATCGATATGGAGGCGGCCGGCGGTATCGACGATCAGGACATCGGCGTGCTTGATACGGGCTTCATGGATGGCACCATTAACAATATCCACCGGTTTCTGGTCAGTGGAAGACGGGAAAAAGGTGAGGCCGGTTTCCCGGGCCAGGGTTTCCAGCTGTTGGATGGCGGCCGGACGATAAACGTCAGCACTGACCACCATGACCGATTTTTTCTGGCGATCTTTCAGCCATTTACCCAGCTTGGCGACGGAAGTGGTTTTACCCGCACCCTGCAGGCCGGCCATCAGGATGACCGCCGGTGGCTGGGTGGACAGGTTCAGTTCGTCATTGGCCGAACCCATCACCTCAATCAGTTC
>NZ_JAHHPO010000572.1 GCF_024606365.1 Endozoicomonas sp. ONNA2 | reverse complement strand
CGCCAAACTGAACGACTCCCTGGACCCCGACCCATTGCTGACTCTGGCAGCCGCCAATGTCAGCTTTGAACTGGGCCAGGGCAATGTGTGTATGTCCCTGGCTTCAGGCTTCACCCTTTTTGGTCTGGATGAGCAGGAAAGCGCCACACTGATGGATACCCTGGCCATCCCAAAACACCAGTGGCTGTCCCGCCTCCAGGGGACTCATGTTGTCGGTGCAAGAGGGGAAGGCAATGAACCCACCCCGCTGGTTCTCGATGGTGAGCGTCTGTACCTTTACCGGTACTGGCAATACGAACGCAATGTCGCCGATTTTCTCAAGGGCAGAAGCAGCGAAACACTGGATACCGATGAAGCCTTCTCGATTTTGCAGAGACTCTTCCAGCGGGACTATCACTTCGTGGTCCAACAGTGTAAAGGGCAATCCGAAGCCGGTCAGAAAGCTGAACTGATCAAGTGGCTGGATATTGAGTCCGTTGATACCCTCGATTGGCCAGCCATTCTGGGCTCCCTTCACCACAGGACGGATACCCTGGATTCACTGATTCCCGAGTCGGCATGCCTGAACTGGCAGAAGATTGCGGTGGCCCTGGCAGCCAGTCGCTCATTTTCAGTGATCAGTGGTGGCCCGGGAACCGGCAAAACCACCACCGTAACCCGACTGCTGGCGCTGCTCACCGAACTGGGCCTGAAACGTGGCTCCCCTCCGGATATTAAACTGGTTGCCCCAACAGGCAAGGCGGCAGCCCGCCTGACCGAGTCCATTGGTGGGGCACTGGCAAAAATAAACTGCAGTGAAACGGTCAGGGACAGGATTCCTGCCCAGGCCGGGACACTGCACCGCCTACTGGGTGTAATTCCCGGCAAGCCTGGATTTGTTCACAATAAAAACAATCGGTTACACCTGGATATTCTGGTAGTAGATGAAGCGTCCATGATCGACCTGCCACTGATGAGCCACCTGCTGGAAGCTCTGCCAGATCATGCCCGGCTGATTCTGTTAGGTGACCGGGATCAGCTTTCGTCAGTGGAAGCCGGCAGTGTCCTCGGTGATATCTGTGCTGCCGCCAGCTTTGGTTATTCCAATGAACAGCGCAATTTGCTGGCAAGATTGACGGGACAGGATCTCTATTCGGTTGAACCTGCACAGACTGATGCCAACCAGGCCGTTTCCGACAGCCTATGCCTGCTGCGCAAAAGCTATCGCTTTGACGCCCATTCAGGAATAGGCAGTCTGGCAAAAGCCGTAAACACCAATGACCTTCGATCCCTGAAATCAATATTTACCTCAGGCTTTGATGATATTGAGCGCTTTTCCATCGCCACGGAATCGGGTTATCAGCGATTGATCCAGCAATCGGTTGAAGCCTACCAGCACTACCTGGAGCTCATTCAACAGAAAACAGAACCTCAGCAAATTCTTGCTGCCTTTAACCGGTTTCAGGTGTTGTGCGCCCTGCGGGAAGGCCCCTATGGTATTTCAGGCCTGAACGAAGCAATAGAAAAAGCCCTGCAGCAAAAAGGCCTGATTGAAGTGACGGGACAATGGTATGAAGGTCGGCCCGTCCTGATCACCCGCAATGATCACGGGCTTGGTCTGTACAATGGCGATATTGGCATCACCATCAGGGACTCTAATGGCCAACTCCGGATCGCATTTCAGTTCCCCGATAAACAGGTCAGTCAGTTTCTCCCCAGTCGACTTCCAGAGCATGAGACCGTTTTTGCCATGACCATTCACAAAAGTCAGGGTTCTGAGTTTGCGGACGTTGTCATGGTCTTACCGGATCAGGACAGTCCCATCATCACCCGGGAGCTTGTCTATACAGGCATTACCCGGGCCAAATCCAAGCTTACGCTGTTTGCCGAAATGGACATCCTGCTCCAGGCGGCAAAGTCGCCAACCAAGAGGCAGTCAGGCCTTTATCAGCGGCTGGTTCAATAAACGCCCGGGATAACCGCAGAGATCACACGAGAAAAGAAAGGATTTCCAACTTTATGACCCACTTTCACCACCAAAATGACGTAATCATTTGATTTTGAACCATATATTCTAT
>NZ_JAHHPO010000571.1 GCF_024606365.1 Endozoicomonas sp. ONNA2 | reverse complement strand
CGATCATCGCTCTGGTGGTGGCGCTGCTGGCTCCACAGCAGATCACCCTGATCAGCGATCTGGTCATGACATTAATCCATGACTATGTTCAGCAGGCAGGGCAGAGTACAGGCGACCTGGCCGCAAGTATCGAACCGTTGGTGAAATACGGGGTTATTGGTGTGGTCACCTGGTTTAACCTGCTGAGCTGCATCCTCGGGTTGGTGTTGGCCAGATTCTGGCAGGCGCAGCTTTATAACCCGGGTGGATTTCGTGAAGAGTTTCACCAGATCCGCCTGCCGTTTTCTGTTGCCCTGGCGCTTCTGGCGTTCACCCTTGTGGGAGCAACCCTTGTTCCTTTCCTGCTGGTACTGGTTCCTGCCGCGACACTGCCATTATTGGTGACGGGGCTGGCCATGATCCACGGACTGGTTGGCATAAGGAAACTTGGACGCTTCTGGCTAGTGGGGTTTTACCTCCTGTTGATTTTTGTCACGCAACTGGCGTACCCGGTCATTGTTTTAACTGCATGTCTGGACAGTCTTTTTGATTTTCGCGCCCGCGCGAATAACCGACTGCATCAGGGATGACAGGTACTAGATAGAGGCTAACGAAATGGAAGTAATCCTGCTCGAAAAAATTGCCAAGCTTGGTAAGCTGGGCGACAAGGTCACCGTCAAAAACGGTTATGGCCGTAACTTTCTGATTCCCTTTGGCAAGGCCCTGCCTGCCACTTCAGGGAATCTGGCTACTTTTGAAGCTCGTCGTGCCGAGCTTGAGAATTCCGCTAATGAGCAACTGGGCAGCGCTCAGAAGCGTGCTGAGGAGATGGCTGAAATCGAACTGACCCTGACCGCCAAAGCGGGCGAGGAAGGTAAACTGTTCGGTTCCATCGGTGCCCGGGATCTGGCTGAAGCCATCACGTCTGCCGGTGTTCCGGTTGCCAAGAGCGAAATCCGTCTGCCAGAAGGCCCAATTCGTGCCGTTGGTGAATACGACGTTGGCATCCAGCTGCACTCTGACGTTGCGGCAACCATCAAGGTGTTCATCGAAGCTGAATAATCAGTTCGGAAACGGATAGATTAAAGACCGGAACTCTAATGAGTCTCCGGTTTTTTTTAACCCGCTTTATGACAATTCATCGGTTGTTTTCTCTTTCAGGAATTGTCCTTAAATAATTTCGACATTTTAAACTCGGTCTCCGTTCATCCTGAGGGATGACTGCCACGATAATCGAGGCCGGATACACGCCCTTCGACAGGCTCAGGACAAACGGAGTTGCGAGGCTCAGAAATGTTGGAATTATTTCCGGCCAATTCCTTAATTCAGGTGATAAGGAGTCGTCTAAAAATAACTTTCCCATTTTAAACTCAGCGTTCCTGATGATT
>NZ_JAHHPO010000570.1 GCF_024606365.1 Endozoicomonas sp. ONNA2 | reverse complement strand
GCCGTCCTCGCTACGGGGACGCCCAGTCGGGCGCTATTCTCGGACAGCCTCCTGGGCAGCAACGGCTCCTGCAGTCGTGCGCTATTCTCGTAGAGCCTCCTGGCCCACCCTGCGGGCACACATCTCAAAGTAACTCAGATCGAGGGAGTTACTCAGAAGAACAGATATTACATCACCAGTTCAAGATAGTCGCTGAACACACCTTCCATCAACATCAGGCTATTCAGGTTAGCGCCCTCAAGCAGCTGTTGTCGCTGAAGCATGATTTTATCGCGCAATACCAGCAGATCTGCGGCCTCAACTTTTTTCGCCATGTAATCCAACATTCTCATCAGATCACGATTCCTGACACAGCTTTCATCGGCCGCCAGTTTCAGTTTTACAGCATCATCCAGCCAGCTGCCCATCCAGGCCAGCAGTTCAACCAAATTACCTGTATGCCACTCTTTCGCCATTTCTACAGGGGTAAGATTCCCCCGGAACAATTCTGGCATGGCATTGAACAAGCGGCCTCTGACTGCCAGCGTATCACTATCAAACATTACCCTGGCGGTCATGGGCGAACCCGATGAAAGACTCAACAACTGATCCACCGCCAAAGGATCAGCAATGTGATCGGACAACCAGGCTTTTGCCAGCGCGGTATCCGGTACGGTGAAAGAGACCATCTGGCAGCGGCTGCGGATGGTTGGCAACATATCTCCGGAGCGGGCACTGACCAGAATAAAAAGAGTATCACCACCTGGCTCTTCCAGACTTTTCAGCAATGCATTGGCGGCATAAACATTCATCGCTTCCGCCGGGTTGATTACGATTACCCGGCGTCCACCCTGCTGGGCGGTTTTACGGGCAAACTCGTTGACTTGACGAATCTGGTCAATCTTGATCGGCTTACCGGTCGCCTCAGGCTGAACCACCAAAAGATCAGGGTGCGTCCCCGCCTTTACCAGCTCACAGCTCTTACAATACCCGCAAGCGTATGCGCCATTATTTTGATGACATAGCACCCTGGTTGCCAACGCTCTGGCAAAATAAGCTTTACCCACTCCGGGTGCACCCTTTAACAACAGGGCATGGGAAAGCAGGCCTGCCTGTCTTCGCTGAGCCAGTGGCTGCCACTGAGCCTGATGCCAGGGTAACGGCCCTGACAAAAAGTTATTTGCCATATCAGTTGATTCAGAACTCAATTAATGCAACCTGTAGCCATATCAATGAGTGTTGTTCGCTGGACAAAAGCCGGAACCACACATAGTGTTTGCGATTTTCGCAAAACTGATAAAAAAGTCTCCTTGCGCAAGATCGATTGCTAAAGGAGCCGACACTGCAAAGCCTTGATGATGTGAGCTTCAACTTCCGGAATCGACTGACTGCCATCAATAACCACGTACTGATGGGGAAAACGCTCAGCCCTTGCCAGATAGACTTGGCGAACACGGTGAAAGAACTCGATCGTTTCCCGCTCAATACGATCCAGGATCCCACCCTGCTCAATGGCCCGACCTCTCGCCCTTGCCAGGCCAAGTTCTGGCTCAATATCCAGCAGCAGTGTCATATCCGGCCTGCGATCCCCCTGTACCAGCTGCTCCAGTATCGCTATGCAGTGCTCATCGATACCACGACCGCCACCCTGATAGGCATAAGTGGCATCGGTAAACCGGTCACAAACCACCACCTTGCCCTCGGCCAGTGCCGGTTCGACACGCTGACTGAGATTCTGGCTACGCGCAGCAAAGACCATCAGCAATTCGGCAGTATCCGTCACCGTCTCGTCGTGCCTGGCAAGCACCAGGCCTCTGAGCTGTTCAGCCAATGGCGTCCCCCCTGGCTCCCGGGTTTCTATAACATCATGGCCATTAGCGTTTAACCAATGCAGGACAACCCCTTTGGCAGTGGTTTTCCCGGCACCTTCACAGCCTTCAATAGTAAGAAAAAAACCCATCAATCTCTCAATTTTATCAATAATAACCCGTGTTTCTATTGCACCGTAGAACGATAATCTTTCCGCCGCTCCGTGACCTGATACTTCCTCACCGCTCGATTGTGCTCAGCCAGTGTGTTGGAAAAGTGGTGAGTACCATCGCCACGGGCAACAAAGTAAAGCGTTTGCCCATCGGACGGATTCAGCGCTGCCTGAATAGCCTCACGCCCAACCGCCGCTATCGGAGTTGGCGGGAGGCCATGAATTACATAAGTGTTATAAGCGGTTCGCTCCCTTAGCATAGGACGATTCAATTCACCCTGATAGCGATCCCCCATACCGTAGATAACGGTCGGATCAGTTTGCAGTCGCATTTTTTTTTCCAGACGTCGGATAAAGACACCGGCAATATCAGGCCGTTCTGATGGCACACCCGTCTCTTTTTCAATAATTGACGCCATAATCAAAGCTTCATAGGGGGATTTATACGGGAGGTTTTCGGCCCTTTGATTCCATTCATCCGCCAGGACGGATTGAAGCTTTTGATGAGCCCTTTTCAGAATTGCTGCCACAAGAGTCCCGGCTTCAAAGCTGTATGTGTCGGCGTAAAACAACCCTTCCAGATTATCTGTTTGCGGCACATCCTTGATTAACGTCACCATCCCCGGCGTCAGATTTTTCAGCGCCACCGGAGCAGTCAGTTTCGGATGGCCATTCAACTCTTTTAGTAACTCTTTTAAAGTCCAGCCTTCCACCAGGGTCACACTGAAGTAACGGACATCGCCAGCAACAAACTTATGCAACAGCTGTCGATAAGTGGTACCAGAAGTAATAAAGTATTCGCCGGCATGAAGGTCAGCAGCAACCCCCTTGACCCGGGCAAAGACCTCAAATATTCCGGGATATTCAATAAGCCGTTCTGCCGTCAGTCGCTGTACAACTCGCCCCAGCGAGTCCCCCGTAACAATGACAAATTCGGCATCACCGGTCATTGGAATCTGCTGATCACCGTACCAACGCAGACCATACCAGCCAGCGGCAAGACCGGCCATTACCAGCAAGAGGGCTATCAGCAAACCTCCAGACAGCGTCAGCAGCAACTTCCTAAGCATTTAGTTCTTCCAGTACACAATCTCGAATTTTGGCCGTCAGGGCTCCAATCCCCCAAGCCCTTCCTTCGTATTCAATCACAGGCCAGACACCGTTGACACTGTTACAGAGAAAGATTTCCGCAACATCCAGGCCCCGGGGTACACACCGCTCTTTAACCGTCAACCCAAGATGGCAGCCAAACTCAATGATAAAATCGCGACAAACCCCGGCCACACCATTGAAGGACAGATCCGGAGTCACCAGATCACCTTCATGAGTCACAATAAACAGATTGCTCATGGTACCCTCAACCAGATTACCATGGTAATCACACAGCAGACCTTCGTCGTAAGCATCGCCCCGCCACTCACTTCTGGCCAGTACCTGCTCAAGACGGTTCAGGTGTTTTAGCCCTGCCAGGGGACTTCGCCCAAGACGCATTTGACAGAGCTTTACCCGTGCGCCATAGCGACCAGGATCACGGGGCCTTGACGGCAATGAATGGAGTGACAAAATGCGACGCGCACAGAGACAACCCTCAGGGTTATAGCCGCGTCCACCGCTACCCCGGGTGATAATCACCTTCAGCACAGCATCACCGGCCTGGTTATCCAACAAAAAGGCATCCACCTCTGCAAGCAATCGCTCTGTATCCACAGCAATACCGAGCTGTTGGCAAGAGCGCTGCAAGCGGCGCCAATGATGGTCAGCCAGCGTTGGCTTGCCATCGGAAACCCGAACCGTTTCAAATAAGCCATCCCCATAGGCCAGCCCACGATCCGATACCGGCAGGAAACCTCCAGGCACTCCATTAACCCAGACTGGATAATCCTTCACCCGGCCCCCCCTGATTTAACCGGCCCTGAATATCTAATTTGGAAAATGCCAGAGTTACATTGGTACCGCCAAAACCAAACGAATTGGAAAGCACATGGTCCATCTGCATTTTTCTGGCACGGTGCGGCACATAATCAAGATCACAGCCTTCACCGGGCTTATCCAGATTAATAGTCGGGGGGACCACACCGGCAACCAGTGATTTGATACTGAATACTGCTTCCACAGCCCCGGCAGCCCCCAGTAAATGGCCGGTCATGGATTTGGTAGAACTGACCGCCAGACGAGTGGCGTGGACACCAAACACCTTATGAATGGCCCGTGTTTCAGCTACATCCCCTGCCGGTGTGGACGTACCGTGGGCATTAATATACGACACATCTTCAGGCGCCAGACCGGCATCTTCAAGGGCTGAAATCATGGCGCGTGCAGCACCCCGCCCATCCTCGGGCGGTGAGGTCATGTGCCAGGCATCCCCACTCATGCCGACACCACTGAGTTCGGCGTATATCCGTGCGCCACGTTTAACCGCATGTTGGTACTCTTCCAGCACCAGAATACCGGCACCATCACCCAGAACAAAACCATCACGATCCACATCCCAGGGACGGCTGGCTTTTTCAGGCTCATGGTTACGGGTTGAGAGCGCACGGGCCGCGGCAAAACCGGTCATACCCAGCGCAGACGAACCTTTTTCGGCCCCACCAGCCACCATAAGATCAGCATCACCATAAGCAATGGTTCTCGCGGCAAGGGCAATGGCATGGCTGCCTGTAGCGCAGGCTGTTGAGGTGGCAAAGTTGGGCCCCTGAAGGTTGTACTTCATGGAAACCCAGCCCGCCGCCATATTGACGATGGCAGCGGGAATAAAAAATGGGGATATTCGACGGGGGCCGCTATTCACTAACGTGGAATGATTCTGTTCAATAGACGTCAAACCACCGATACCTGAGCCGATTGCCACACCATATCGGTGAGCACAGTAATCATCAATCACAAAGCCCGAATCAGCCATGGCCTCAGCAGCAGCGGCAACACCGTACTGGATAAAGACATCCATCTTACGGGCGTCTTGCTTGTTGATAACACTGTCAGGATCAAAACCTTTGACCGCACCACAGATAGAAACGCTGAAGCCTGCTGTATCCAGGTGAGAGATCGCTTCAATACCACTGCGTCCCGCTAACAGGCCAGACCAACTGTTACTGACATTATTTCCCACAGGGGTTAATGCCCCCATACCTGTTACAACAACCCTTCTACGCATTCGCTGCGATAACCATTGTGTATTTTTTTCTTCCGACAAGACTGACTCTCCTACTGACCTGTCGTACAGATTGAGTAAACCGTCATTCCCATCATCGCCTCCTGCTATTACTCGTCATTCCGCCTTGCCCAGCTGTCCAAAATGAATTGCTCGATCCCATATTCAGAAGGCAGAATTGATATTAAATGCCAGAATATGAACAGACGACAACAAGAAGATGATGATAATGTCACCATTCAGCCAGACTTTTCAGTTATAGCCACTTGGGAATTGACCCGGAATAACTTCATCATTTTATTCAGTCCGGGAAAATCTTGCCGCCCGCCACCCGCAAAAGCACAAGTGGTTCCGGCTTTTCGGAAAGCGGATAGCGTCTGTAGAAATGTCGAAGTTATTTCAGGATAGCTCCTTGGTAATAGCCAGTTAGTTATAGCCAGCAGGCTGACATAAACAACAAAAGCCGCAGACCATCGTCGTGCGGCTTTCGACTGACACGTCGTTGAACGACTTTCGCCACGGAAAAAGTATCGAAAATGGGTGTCAAAAAGATACAATTGAGCAAATCAAGGCAGAGTCAGGAGTGTGCAACAACGTAGTCAATTGCTTCCTGGACAGTGGTGATTTTCTCAGCCTCTTCATCAGGAATCTCGGTTTCGAACTCCTCTTCCAACGCCATCACCAACTCAACAGTATCCAGAGAGTCAGCGCCAAGATCCTCTACGAATGACGCACTGTTAGTGACTTCGTCTTCCTTCACGCCAAGCTGTTCGCAAACAATCTTCTTAACGCGCTCTTCAATGGTGCTCATACCCGGTTGTGCTCCTATCGATATTCGGTGCAGCCTGAGGCTGCAGGTGAACTAGTTTATATGGTCAATTATGGAAATTTCAAGCCAGTTCATGGAAAACCAGTGACTATCCACGCAAATTGACATGAGGTTTGATAAAACCCCAAAACCCAAACCATCAGAACAGGGTTTGCCCGGCCCTGCCCGTTATTGCTAAAGCGCCAAAGTTTCAGGCAAGGGAGGATTAATTCATGTATAGGCCGCCATTGACATGCAGGGTCTCACCAGTGATGTATCCAGCAGACTCACTGACAAGAAAAGCAACTGCAGCGGCAACTTCTTCCGGCTGACCCAACCGGGCCAGGGGAATCTGACCAAGCAGGAAGGACTGCTGTTCTTCAGGTAGCGCCCTGGTCATATCGGTTTCGATAAAGCCCGGAGCAACAGTGTTCACGGTAATGCCTCTTGAACCAACTTCACGGGCCATAGCCCTGGTGAAACCTTCAATACCGGCCTTTGCTGCAGCATAATTTGCCTGCCCCTGGTTACCCATGGAACCGACCACAGAGCTGATGTTCACTATCCGCCCCCAGCGTGCTTTAGTCATACCACGCAGGACCGCCTTACTCATCCGGAAGATGGAACTGAGATTCGTATCTATAACCTCATCCCACTCCCCCTCTTTCATGCGCATCAGGATATTATCACGGGTAATGCCGGCATTGTTGATCAGAATCATCGGTGCGCAATATTCTGCGCTGACAACCTTGATCAACGCCTGACATTCATCCGCTGAGGTTACATTCAGGACCATACCCTGACCTTGAATACCTTCCACCTGCAAAGCTTCAGTAATGGCTGTCGCACCGGACTCAGATGTAGCCGTGCCGATTACGGTGGCTCCCGCTTCACCAAGGGAAAGTGCTATGGCTTTGCCAATACCACGACTGGCTCCGGTAACCAGGGCAACTTTTTCTTTCAAACCCTGTCCCTCAATAAACCGTTCCAGCTCTCTTTCAGCAGTCATTTCCCGCCTGTTCCTTATTGATTAGCTTCTGCCAGCATCTGAGCCATAGCGTCAGCAGACTCCAGCGTAGCAATGGGCGCACGTGGTGCAATACGTTTATTCAGTCCCGCCAGTACTTTACCGGGGCCGCATTCAGCAAACCGACCAACACCTGCGGCCATCATGGTTTCCACAGACTGCACCCAGCGTACCGGACTGTAAAGCTGAGCCACCAGATTCGCCTTAAGCTGAGCCGGATCACAACAGACATTAGCAGAAACATTCTGAACCACCGGAATCACCGGCTCTATCAATTCAATACCGTCCAACACTTTGTGGAGGCGCTCTGCAGCCGACTTCATCAAGGCACAATGGGAAGGAACACTGACCGGCAGCTCAATCGCCCTTTTGGCACCGGCTTCTTTTGCGCACTCAATCGCACGTTTAACCGCAGCAACCTGACCGGCAATCACCACCTGACCGGGGGCATTGAAATTGACCGCCTCGACCACCTCACCACCTGCTGCCTTCTCACAGGCAGCAACCACACCTGCATCATCAAGGCCAATAATAGCAGCCATGGCCCCTGCACCGGACACAACCGCCTCCTGCATGAACAGTCCCCGCAGACGAACCAGGTTGACGGCATCCGCAAAATTGATTGCACCAGCACACACCAGGGCTGAATACTCACCAAGACTGTGCCCGGCCATCATCACCGGTGCTTCACCCTGACGCTCACACCAGAGGCGCCAAAGAGCCACACTGGATACCAGCAGTGCAGGCTGGGTATTTTCCGTTTGATTCAACGCCTCAGCAGGCCCCTCAGAAACCATATTCAGGAGATCAAAACCCAGCACCACGGCGGCTTCAGCAAACGTTGCCGACACCACTGGTTCTGAAAGATAATCAACGATCATGCCAACTTTTTGGGACCCTTGTCCGGGAAAGACAAAAGCAAGCTCATCCGTCATTGCAACCCGCTCTTTGCATAGCTCTCTTGTTACTGAGAGGCCAAAAATTCAATTGAATACGAAACGAACCTTCCGGTACAACCACGCCAGTTCATGCAATCAGCCCGGAAACCAGCCACGCTTCCCAGGAAAAAAACGAGGCAATTATAGGAAAAATAGACAACAAGGTAAGTAAATTTATGTTTCCAATAACAAAAAAACCGGAAAATGATTAATCTTCTTTCCTGCGTAACAGCAAAGAAACTCTGTAATTTTGAACAAGGATTGAAAACAAACCAGCGAAATGGTGATGGCTCAAAGCACAGACATTACCCCAGCATTGATTCAATCTCTTTTGCCAACCGTCCGGGCACATCGCTGTCCACTTCCCGGACGGCCTCGCCGATAGCCCGGAAAAAACCTTCCTCATCAGAGTGTCCGTGACTTTTGACCACGATCCCCTGCAGCCCAAGAAAGCTCGCGCCGTTGTATACCACCGGATCAATGCTTTTATAGATTTTGCGCATGACCGGCGCAATCAGCAGCGAAAGAAAACGCCGCCAAAGCGTCTGCTGAAAAGCGGCAACCAGGCTGTCACGAATCAAGCCGGCAACCCCCTCTCCGGTTTTCAGGGCGATATTGCCCACAAAACCGTCACAGACCACCACGTCCACTGCACCGGCAAACACATCATTACCCTCGATAAAGCCGATGTAGTTCAAACGTCCATCGTCTTTCAACAGCTGATTTGCCAGCTTGACCTGCTCATTGCCTTTAATATCCTCAGTCCCGACGTTCAGCAACCCCACTCTCGGGGCAGCGATACCTTTTATGGAAGCGGCAAGCAGAGAACCCATCAGGGCAAACTGATAGAGACTGTTGGCGGAACAGTCAACATTGGCACCCATATCCAGCAGCAGGACACTGCCGCCAGTACAGGGAATAGACCCGGCAATGGCAGGTCGGTCGATACCCACAAAGGTCTTCAGTGCAAATCGTCCCATAGCCATCAGGGCACCGGTATTCCCTGAGCTGACACAGGCAGCAACACGGCCATCAGCCACCAGCTCAAGGGCAGCCCACATGGAGCTGCCTTCTTTGGATCGCAGGGCAAAAGAGGGCTTTTCATCCATGCCGATGGTCTTGCCAGCATGAATGACCGTGAGGCGGGACTGATCGAAAGAGATAGAGGCGAGTTGATCAGTAATCAGCGGCTGGTCACCCACCAGGGCAAGGTGAAGGTCCGGATAGACGTCCAGGGCCCGGAGGGCGGCCCGGATACGAGAACGGGAACTTTCGTCCCCGCTCATAATATCAAGCGCTATTCTCCTTCCCGGAGTTGCTGACCGTCCTGGCATGCATTGACTCACTCGCTGACTTTACCTTCAAGCACTTTGCGGCCGCGGTAGAAACCGTCAGCGGTCATGTGATGACGGCGATGGGTTTCACCGGAAGTCGCGTCAACGGACAGCTGGGAAGCCGTCAAACTGTCGTGGGAGCGGCGCATGTCACGCTTGGAACGGGTTTTACGATTTTGCTGAACAGCCATGTGTTCTCTCTCCTGAATTCTTTGCCTGGAACTCTATTCACTTTTTTTCTGATCAGCCTTCAGGCTGGCCAGAACACTGAACGGGTTACGACGCTTTCGCTCTTCCTCTGCCCGGGCAGCCTTAGCCTCTTCATCAGATTCAGTGGTAAAACTCTGCTGAACCTGGCAGGCTTCCGGCGGATGGTAAGCTACGATAGGAAGGCTCAACAGCAGCTCTTCCTCCAGCAGGGGCAGCAACGCCATCGGCTCCTCCCGGAGCATCAGGGGTTCATAACCCTCTGGCAGGGACCGGGCCTGCTCATCGGTCAATACACCCATCAGGTTGAGGTCTGAACGCACGGGAAGTTCTGCTACATCAAGACAACGCTGACAAATCATTTTCAGATTCGCTTCAACATACCCTTCAAGAACCACCCGATGATCTTCGCTCATGTAGAAATGAAGGAAAACCTGCACCTCACCCTGATCGTCAGCGAGACTGGCCACCAGTCGGTCAAACTGTTTAAGCGCCAGCGAACCTTCAAACTTTAACCCCTGACGCGCGAGTTTACGCGGGTCAATGGTTTTTGGTAATTGGCCTGATAACATAAGCGTGGAATCATAGGGCGATGCCCCTTTGCTGTCAAACATCCTTTTTGGGTGAGGTTTATCAGAATTTCAGCTTTATCCCTGTCAACTCCATCGTTAACATGCCTGAAGACCGTATTTTCCACAATCTATTTCCTGGTAACGCAGCACTATTTCACAACCATTCGAGACCATGCATACTCTCGACTATCGAAATGATGAAATGACAGCCCCTATGAACCTATTGCTGGCCTCAGGCTCCCCCTATCGCAAAAGCCTGCTTGAACGACTCAACCTGAGCTTCCGACAGGCCTCACCGGATATTGACGAAACCCCTGAACCAGAAGAGAGCGCCAGGGAGCTGGCAACCAGGCTGTCCAGGGAAAAGGCGTTGATACTGGCCGATCAGTATCCGGACACCCTGATTATTGCCTCCGACCAGAGTGCAGCACTGGACAATAAAATTCTTGGCAAACCCGGAACCCGGGAGAAAGCCATTCAACAGCTTGCACATTGCAGCGGCAGACAGGTGGTTTTTCACACCGGACTTTGCCTGCTGAACACGGCTACAGCAGAGCATCAGCTGACCTGTGTGGACTACACAGTCTGGTTCCGAACACTGTCCAGCACGCAGATTGCCACCTATATAGATGCAGAGAGTCCACTGGACTGCGCCGGCAGCTTTAAATGCGAAGGACTGGGTATCACCCTGTTTGAGAAGATGGCCGGGAATGATCCCGACAGCCTGGTGGGACTGCCACTGATCACCCTGACCACCATGTTGATGAATGAAGGGATTTACCCTCTGGGCCGATAGAGCCGGGCCTTCCAGGGAGGCCCGGGCTTCACATTAACTGAAACCCATCCCCCAGGGCTTCCACCAGGGTGGCGCTGACACCAGCCCCAAAATCCCGGGCAAATTTCTCCAGCGGTGAAAGGCGGAAAGTATAATCAACGATATCCTCTTCACCCACCACCTCACGGGCCACATAACCGGCACTGCCCAGGCCATCAATCAGACCCAGTGTTTTGGCCTGTTCACCGGACCAGACCATGCCTGAGAAGACGTCCGGCTGATCAACCAGCCGATCACCCCGCCCGGCTTTCACCGCATCAATAAACTGCTGATGAATAGTATCCAGCGACGCTTGCCATTGGACAGCCGCTGCACGGTCCACGGACTGAAATGGATCAAGGAATGCCTTATTTTCCCCGGAGGTATAGGTTCTGCGGGTGACCCCCAGCTTCTCCATGGTCCCGACAAAACCAAAGCCTGAGGAAATAACACCAATAGAGCCCACCAGGCTGGCCTTGTCAGCGTAAATTTCATCAGCGGCAGCGGCTATGTAGTAGCCGCCGGACGCACCAATATCCATAATGACCGCGTAAAGGGGCGTATCCTTATGCAGCTCACGCAGCCTGAAAATTTCATCATAGATATAGCCAGACTGCACCGGGCTACCACCCGGGCTGTTAATCCTCAATATCACTGCTCTAGTGCCCGGATCCTCAAACGCTGAACGCAATCCCGACACCACCACATCGGCATCCACATCGCCACCACCAATCTGGCCATCAATCTCCACCAGCGCCGTGTGTTCGCCGGAGCCATCACTGATCGCAACCTCAGTGATATTGGTGGCGTTATAAATGACCGCCACGGAGAAAAACAACCAGCCAAAGGTCAGCAGTTTAAAAAATATGCCCCACCGCCGGGAACGGCGCTGCTCCAGCAGCGCACCTTTGGCCAATGTATCCACCAGATCCCAGGCCCGATGACTATCCAGGCGCTCCGGTGCCTCGGACGAGGACTCCCGCCACTTGTCTTGCATAATTACCCCTTGGGTTCACTCAAAAACGATCAGAGTCTATTTATCAATCCTTCGAACCGGCATCCAGCCCTTGCAAAGCTGACAACACTTCCGCCAGGTCGTCCGGCAAAGGTGCCTCAACCTTCAATCGCTGACCATCCAGCGTGTCAAATTCGATACTGGCCGCATGCAGGAACAACCTGTTAAGACCAAACTGCTTCTGTGTCTGATTGTCCCCATCCATACCGTATTTTTCATCCCCGGCAATGGGATGCCCCCCATGCAGGCAGTGGACACGAATCTGGTGGGTCCGCCCTGTGATGGGGTAAGCCTCAACCAGGGTCATATTGGGAAAACGGTCCAGTACCCGAAAAGCCGTCCGGGATTTTTTGCCATCCACATGCACCCGGACCATACGCTCGCCGGACTGCAACACGTTCTTCAACAGTGGCGCATTCACCAGCTGTTTTCTGACTGGCCACTTGCCCACCACCAGCGCATGATACAGCTTTTCAACTTTTTCTTTCTGCTGCAACTGGTTATGCAGATGACGCAACATGCTGCGACGTTTGGCAATCACCAGACAACCCGAGGTGTCCCGGTCCAGGCGATGCACCAGTTCCAGCGTGCGGTTTTTTGGCCTCAGCTGGCGCAGTGCCTCAATCACCCCGTAGGCCAGCCCGCTCCCCCCATGCACCGCAAGCCCGGAGGGTTTGTTGATGACCAGCAGCAGATCATCTTCATAGAGTACCGACTTTTCCAATTGGGCAATCACACTGTCATTGGGCCTTACAGGAGCCTCCTGTTGCGCCACCCTGACCGGCGGAATACGGACAACATCATTCAATTCAAGTCGATAGTCTGCCCTTATCCGTTTTTTATTAACCCGCACCTCACCCTTGCGAACGATGCGATAAACCCTTGTCCTGGGCACCCCTTTAAGG
>NZ_JAHHPO010000051.1 GCF_024606365.1 Endozoicomonas sp. ONNA2 | reverse complement strand
GATGCGCTTCGTCTTTATTTTTATTCGCTCTAAACCGTTCACGAATAGGCAAGTATTAATACATAACCGCTTTTATTGACTTGGATCAATAGTTGCAAGAAAAAGAGAAATGGATACCCATAAGTGGGTTTGTGGGTGTCCTATTCTTCAATAGTAGCGTCAACACATATACAACAAAATAATTATAACTTGCTGGCAATGTAACGGTTCAGGCTGACGCCTGCTTCTGCTGCTTGAATGACCAAATGACGGTGGGTTTCTGGTGGTACCCTTAGTAATACCTTTCCGCTGTAGTCTCTGATGGAAAATGGTTCAGGGATGGGTTCATCCGCTTTTTGCAGGTCGGCAATTGTTTCTAGTACCAGTTTTCGAATACCTGATAGCGCCGCTATCGGGTCTTCTTCCAGCCAGCTCAGGCTTGGAAACTCTGCACACAGTCCAATATATTCCTGATCTTCTTCAGACCACATCACCCGATAGGTGTATTTGTCGGTGGGTTTATTCATTGTCTTCATCCTCCACTCTCTCAATTGCCTGCAAGACCTGCCTTACCTGATAAGGTTTTGCTTTACCTTTACTGTCCTGAATGTTTACCCTCGGGTCGCCTTGTCAAGGTGTTTTGTAAACCGGATGGCTTAATCCTGTCTTTCGTGATTTTCCAAAGTACACATCGCAGACTTTGCATAAGTCTTTGAACTTTACGTCCTTTGGATTGTTTCTCATCTGGTCGAGGATTGCAGTTATGTTAGCCATAGAATGATAGTAGCACTATTGATATTATTTTTTGAATTTCTGATCAAGGCAGAAAAGAGAAAAGGAAAGAAAAAAAAATCGGGGTCAAAAAAAATCGAGAAAGATCAAAGATCGGGGTCAAGTCTTTCTTTGTGCACGCCCAAAAGTAACCTCCGGAAAACCAGCAACTGTTCCAGATTATTTGCGAACAATGAACGCTTCAACGCTTTAACAGCCTTCCAGGCTCCACGGCTATCTGTGGAAATCTGTGCAGCAGTTTTTTTATCCCAGGTGACCAGTGGACAGTCCAATGTTTCGGCTAATACCACAAATAACGCATCACAGGCAGGGTGTTTTGCATACTTGGCTACTACCAGTGCTTTGAACCATAATCGCTCACTGCTGGTTACCGACGTGATCAGGGCTTCGGCTCGTTCGGTTGCCTGTATGGCCTGTTGCAGGCTCAATTGCTGCTGGGTTATCCACTGCCAGGCAACATGCAGAACTCGGCCCGGAACAGGTCAGGCACATGAATGTGTTCGGTTTTTTCCAATACGGCCAGGGCTTCCTGCCGGTGTACGGGTTCATTAAACAGTGCATAGGCAAAGACCATGGTATCGATAACGGCTCGGGTCATGGTCGCCCTTCCTGTCGCCAGGCGTCCATATCTTTGGCTGAGGTTTCCGGCAGCTCTTTCCAGCTGTTTTTTATCGCTTGAATCAGATCAGACTTTTGTTGATAGCGGGCTTCAAGCAGTTCCCGCACTTCTTGCTCCATGGAGCGGTTGCCAGCTTTGGCGCTGGCTTTTAATCGTTCGATCAGTTCGCCCGGCAGGTTACGGATGGTCAGGGTGGCCATGGATTTTGCTTCCTTAATGTATGTAATCCATTACCCATGTAGCATATTGCTACTAGAGAGCCGAGAGGAGCTGGGGTTCAGGTCTTGATTCTTGACGTTGCATAATCTTGCTCTACTTTTTTGCTCTGTGTTGATTGCCTGGGCGGCATTGAGAACAAGGTTGATGATGTACTGAATACGAGGCTATTGGATAATATTTGATGACAAAGTGCACACAATCACTACACTGGCTCTATGAAAAGCTTTAACTGGAACGCCGAGAAGAACCAGCAGCTGATTGATCAGCACGGTAAATCATTTGAAGAAGTTATCTTTCATATTCAAAACGGCGACCTTCTGGATGATATTGCCCATCCTAACGTTGTTGACTACCCGCACCAGAGGGTGTTTGTTGTTAACGTGATGGGCTATGCCTGGCTGGTGCCCTACGTCGAAAGCGAAAAGGAGGTATTCCTGAAGACCCTGATACCGAGCCGAAAGTTTACCCGAGATTATCTGGAGGGTGATTCATGACAAAAAAAAATACGTTGGATCAAGAGGAGCAGTCACTACTTAATGCCCTGGAAGCAGGTGACTATCAGTCCACGTTGACCCCGGAACGCAAAGCTGAACTGGAGAGTGTTGCTGCAGAGACTTTTAAAAAGGATAAGCGCATCAACATCCGTATCTCCCACCGTGATTTGCTGGCCATACAATCCCGTGCCTTGCGTGAAGGCATCCCTTATCAGACATTGGTTTCCAGTATTATCCATAAGTATCTTTCTGGTTCTTTGGTGGAGGTGAAGCCAGGCTCTTGACATCCTCCCACCACTAAATTTCAGGGGAGCACGCAGGGGAGCACGGGGTCAGAGCACGGGGTCAGGTCTTGATTCTTGAAGGAGCACGTGGTCAGGTCTTGATTCTTGAACACCCCTCCCCCGAAGGAGCACGTGGTCAGCGAAGGAGCACGTGGTCAGGTCTTGATTCTTGAACACCCCTCCCCCCGTTCTTTTTAGTTAATGTCAGGCAGCTCTTTAACAAGGTGCAATAATTCCCGGGTTAGCGTGATCATCTCTTTTAGCAACTGCGGGTTGATGTCCAGCTGACCTTCATACTCTGCCAGGTTTCGTTGATTATGGCATTGATCAAGCACTCGCCTTTAGCCCGGCTTAATCCTAAGGTATGCTCTGACACTCCCCGCCCTATCGGGCTGTCTCTTAGTCACAAATTCTATACTTGACTTATCCTTTCTGAGA
>NZ_JAHHPO010000569.1 GCF_024606365.1 Endozoicomonas sp. ONNA2 | reverse complement strand
GTACCAGCCCAAGTAGCCAGAAATATACGATTCCATATGGCCAGCTACTTATGAGAATTATTCTGATCACAAGGACAGGCAGCAGTATAGCTAATTGTGTATGCTTGCTACTGGCAAGCAGAGAAATAGGGGGATAAGCAATGAAGTCAGTGGCAATCTTCTGCGGTGCCCGCTCCGGTCGTAAGGAAGCGTACCGTCAGGCCGCTGAGGCATTGGTGGACTCGCTGTTAGGGCAAGGCATCACCATCGTTTACGGTGGCGGCAATGTTGGGCTGATGGGCACCATTGCTGATCGGGCCATCGCTGGCGGAGGCAGGGTGGTTGGGGTGATTCCCCACGCCCTGGTCGGGCAGGAGCAGGCCCATAAAGGCTTGAGCGAGTTGATCCATGTGCAGGACATGCACCAGCGCAAGCAGAGGATGGGTGAGCTGGCGGATGGCTTTATCACCTTGTCCGGTGGTGTTGGCAGCATGGACGAACTGTTTCAGGAAATTGCCCACAAGCAGGTAGGCTACCATGGTAAACCCTGCGCAATTCTGAATACCGCTGGCTATTATGATCATTTATTGGCCTGGCTGGAGAATGCCGTGGATGAAGGCTTTATCACCCGCTACTGGTATGACCAGCTGGTGATTGATCACTCGCCGGCAGCATTGGTAAATAGAATGATGGGGGCAAGAATATGAAACCATTGCTGGTTTATCTGCATGGCCTGAACAGCTCATCCCAGTCAGGCAAGGCGATACTAACCAGAGAGTATGTCCGGGATAACCAGCTGGATATTGAATTATGGATACCGGATCTGCCGGTTTTTCCCTCGGATATAGTGCAGTGTCTACAGAGCCACCTGAAAAAGTCGCTGAATCTGCGGGATATCTACATCATTGGCAGCTCCCTTGGCGGTTTCCTGGGGACCTGGCTGCAACACTGGCTAATGGAAAATGGCCACAGTAAAAAGGTGAGACTGGCGCTGGTCAACCCGGCGGTTGTTCCCCATGAACGGTTCGAAGCCTATCTTGGTCCCCAGAAAAACTTCCATACCGGTGCCGACTGGGTGATGACCGAAGAGTATGTTGAACAGCTGCTCCTTCTGGAAGTCGAGCCTCCGGCATCACCGGAAAACACCCTGCTCATGGTACAGACGGGGGACGAAACCCTGGACTACCGGCAGGCACTGGAAAAATACCGGCAATGCCGGGTGATCGTGCAGGAAGGTGGCAGCCACACCTTTGATCATTTTGACAAAATGCTGCCGACAGTCTTTGACTTTCTGGAACAGGATTTTCTGACTTCCGTTTGAACAAATGATTGTCTATTCGTTACACTCTCTCTTTTAAGTTTTGCGTCATCAAGCGACCAGTCAGCAAGGACTCATGGTAAAGAACGACTACAACGCCGAGGCGATTGAAGTACTCAGTGGCCTCGACCCGGTGCGTAAACGCCCCGGCATGTACACCGACACCACCCGGCCAAACCATCTTGCCCAGGAAATCATCGACAACAGCGTGGATGAGGCCCTGGCCGGTTTTGCTTCCCATATCAAGGTCACCCTGCATAAAGACCAGTCCCTGGAAGTGGTGGATGATGGCCGGGGCATGCCCACCGATATCCATCCGGAACATGGCATCTCGGGTATTGAACTTATTCTCACCCGCCTGCATGCCGGGGGTAAATTCTCCAACAAGAACTACCAGTTCTCCGGCGGTTTGCACGGGGTGGGTGTCTCTGTGGTCAATGCGCTCTCCAGCCGCCTGGAAGTCACCGTTCGCCGTGGTGGCATCGTTTCAGCCATCAGCTTTAAAGATGGCTACAAGGATGAAGACCTCCACGAAACCGGCACCTGCGGCCGTCGCAACACCGGCACAACGGTTCGTTTCTGGCCCGATGCCAGCTACTTCGACTCCCCACGGTTTTCCGTACCCCGGTTGATGCACATTCTCCGGGCCAAGGCCGTCCTTTGCCCCGGCTTGCGGGTTGAATTTGATGACCGGATTTCCGCAGACGTGACCGAGTGGTACTACGAAGATGGCCTGAATGACTACCTGAAAAGTGCCACAAGAGGCTTTGCCGTGCTTCCTGCGGAACCCTTTACCGGTTCCCTCAAAGGAGAAAGCGAGGCGGTAGACTGGGCTGTGCAATGGTTACCCGAAGGCGGTGAACTGCTCACGGAAAGCTATGTCAACCTGATCCCAACCTCGCTGGGCGGTACCCATGTCAACGGCCTGAGAACCGGCCTGCTGGAAGCGATCCGGGAATTCTGTGAATTCCGGAACCTGTTGCCCCGTGGCGTGAAGCTCGGCGGCGATGACCTGTGGGAAAACTGTGCCTACGTACTCTCTGCCAAGTTGGCAGACCCGCAATTCTCCGGCCAGACCAAAGAACGCCTCTCTTCCAGAGAGTGTGCTGCTTTTGTTTCTGGTGTGGCAAAAGATGCCTTTAGCCTCTGGTTGAACCAACACACCGCTGAAGCTGAACTGCTGGCAGAACTCTGCATCAGCAATGCCCAGAAACGGATGCGCAAAGCGAAAAAGGTAGCCCGTAAAAAAGTGACCCAGGGGCCAGCACTGCCCGGCAAACTGGCGGATTGTGCCAGTCAGGACCTGAGCATGACCGAACTGTTCCTGGTAGAAGGGGACTCGGCGGGCGGCTCGGCCAAACAGGCCCGTGACCGTGAGTACCAGGCCATCATGCCGCTGCGGGGCAAAATCCTCAACAGCTGGGAAGTGGACTCCGCAGAAGTGCTGGCCTCCCAGGAAATACACGACATCTCCGTAGCCCTGGGGGTTGACCCGGCATCGGATAACCTGGATGGTTTGCGCTACGGCAAAATCTGCATCCTGGCCGATGCAGACTCCGATGGCTTGCACATCGCGACCCTGCTCTGCGCCCTGTTCGTCCAACACTTCCGCCCGCTGGTGGAACGTGGCCATATTTATGTTGCCATGCCTCCCCTCTATCGGATTGATGTGGCCAAAGACGTCTATTACGCCCTGGATGAAGCGGAGAAAGAAGGCATTCTTGAACGTATCCGCGCCGAGAAAAAGAAAGGCAAGGTTAATGTGCAGCGCTTTAAGGGGCTGGGCGAGATGAACCCTCTGCAGTTGCGTGAAACCACGATGTCTTCAGACACTCGTCGTCTGGTTCAGCTGACCCTGGACGATGAGCAGGAGACCACTCAGCGGATGGATATGCTGCTGGCCAAAAAGCGCAGTTCAGACCGCAAGTCCTGGCTGGAGTCCAGGGGGAATCTGGTTGAAATTGCATAGTGATCTTGTGGTCGTGCGCAAGCTTCGGGGCAGTTTATGAAATATCCGGGTTAGCTCCCGGTGCTGAAAGCATGGGAATAAGTTGGAACGTGGAGAGCTGGCCTGATGCTGACCCATTTACAGATTAAAAATTTCAAGGCCTGGAAAGATACCGGGCCAGTTCGTCTGGCTCCCCTGACAGTAATTTTTGGTGCCAACAGTGCTGGCAAAAGCAGTCTGGGTCATTTACTGCTGGCGCTTAAACAGACTGTTCAATCTACTGATCGCAAGCGCCCCCTGCACCTGGGTGATGATAAGGCTCTGGTTGACCTGGGTACGTTTGCGGAATGTCTGCACAATCACGACCTTGAACATCCACTGTCGTTTGATCTGGGTTGGCAGACAATGGGCAAAATGGACTTTCGTGATCCTCTCCGCCAAAGCAAATTCACGGGTGATGAACTGCGCCTCAAGGTTGAACTTTTGGCTGACAAGCATCAACAACCCAAAGTGCAACAGATGCGCTATAGCTTGTATCAGCAGCATGAACTTACTATGTCGGTGGATTATGCCCGAGATGAAAAAGGCAATTTCAAACTGGACTCCGGGCAGTACAACTTTGTGCGCAATACCGGGCGTGTATGGTCTTTAGATGAACCGGATAAATTTTACCGACTGTCCGATCAGAGCCGTGCCCGTTTTCAAAATGCCGAGTTTTTGTCCGACCTTGCCCTGGAAATAGAAGCTGCATTAAGTCGGGTCACCTATCTCGGCCCGTTGCGGGAATATCCAAAGCGTATCTATTCATGGTCCGGGGAGACACCTGAGGGCGTTGGCCAAAAGGGAGAGTTGACCATTGCCTCTATTCTGGCGGCCGTTTCAGAGGGGCGATCTATCAACCGTGGCCCGAAAAAGCGCACTCACCGTTTTGATGAGTTTATTGCTCACTGGCTTAAGGATCTGGGCATTATTGATAGCTTTTCGGTGGAGCCCGTAGCTGTGGGTAGAAAAGAGTATGAAGTACTGGTGAAAACCCACAAAAATGCCAGCGAGGTAAAGTTGACCGATGTGGGGTTTGGTGTTTCTCAAGTACTGCCTGCTTTAGTACAGGCCTTTTATTGTCAGCCCTATTCCACAGTCTGGATGGAACAGCCAGAAATCCATCTTCATCCTCAGGTTCAGGCTGAGCTGGCGGATGTCTTTATCTCAGCCACCAAAGCCCGGGAAAATGGTAAAGAGCGACATGTTCAGCTGATTGTGGAAAGCCACTCGGAACATTTCCTTAATCGTCTGCAAAGACGTATCGCTGAGGGTGAGATAACACCAGACGATGTAGCGATCTACTTTTGCCGGCGAGCAGGTTCAAAAGCGGAGCTGGAACCACTTGAGCTAAATGACTTTGGTGAGATTGAGAACTGGCCAGATAACTTCTTCGGTGATGAAATGGCTGATATTGCTGCACGCACTATTGCTGCCATGCAACGGAAAAGCCAGCAGAGTCAGGAAGCCTCCAAGTGACCAAAGTAGTAATTGATACCAATGTTTTGTTGGTGGCTAATGAGCAGCATGCTGATGTATCACCAGATTGCATTGTGACTTGTACTCAGCGTTTGCTTGATATTCAGAAGAGTGACACCGTAATTATTGACGATGAGTTTCGGATTATTGGGGAGTACTTACACAAAACCGAGCCCAATCAATCCAAGCCTAACCGACCCAAAGGGGTTGGTGATGTGTTCCTCAAATGGCTTCTCCGTAATCAGGGCAATAGCCGACATGTGGAGTCGGTACACATAACCGAAGCAGCCACCGATCACTTTGCAGAGTTTCCTGATCAGAGCTTACAGCCAGTTTTTGATGCTCCAGACCGTAAGTTTCCTGCAGTTGCTAACGGTCATCCAGATAAACCAGCCATTTTACAGGCTGCGGATTGTAAGTGGCTGGATTGGTGGCCAGCACTGAAACATAAGGGGATAAAAATTGAATTTTTATGTCCGGATGATGTCTGTAGATTTTATGGTAAAAAGTTTCCAGGTAAGGCTGTTCCAGATTTACCGTGAGGGATAATCGGTGACTGATTTTTTTCGTTTTCCCCATACTCCCCATATTGCATGGATGGGAGAAGGTTCACCCAAGGGGGATAAGGAACTAACGCCTCCTGAAGTTAACGAGCTTCTGGCTTCAACCGTGATAGTTGAGGAGAAAGTGGATGGTGCCAATATTGGCATTTCCATTGTTGAGGATAACCAGTTACAAGTACAGAACCGTGGGCAGTACCTCGGTCAGCCATACAGCGGACAGTTCACTCGTTTGAACTCATGGCTCGGGCAGCATCAGTTCTCACTGCAGAACCAACTTGACAGTAACTGTATAGTATTTGGTGAGTGGTGCGCTGCACGCCATTCACTGGATTACGATGGTTTGCCTGACTGGTTTTTATTGTTTGATGTCTATGATCGCAAAGCCCAGGCTTTTTGGAGTGTTGAGCGAAGAGATAAGCTGGCGGCCAGTCTAGGGCTATCTGCTGTACCCAAACTCTATCAGGGCAAGGCTTCCCTTCCAGAACTTATGAGGTTGCTAAACAACAGCAAGAGCCGTTATCGAAACGGATCTCCTGAGGGAATTATCATCCGCAAAGACTCTGCTCAGTGGTGTGAAGGCCGAGCCAAACTGGTTCGGGCAGAGTTTACTCAAACCATAGAAGAGCACTGGCGCAGTCGCAAAATAGAGTGGAATCGCCTGTCAGCATACTAGAATAGAGGCGGAATTATTGGGGAAGCAGGATCAAGAATAATATGAAACCGCTGGCGCAGCGCATTCTCGAAAGTCTCAGGTTAAGGCCAAGTCAGCTTGCCCAGGAGCTGGCTAATCATCTCGGTGAAGAAAAAGCTGAGATCACGAGGGTATTGTATGGTGAGTTGCAGGGGCAGGTTCTTCAGAGGTCCGATTATCGCTGGTTTCTGGCGTCGAAAATGCGTAAGCAGGATGAGCCGGATAACGTTCCCTATCAAAATACTCCTCTGAGTAGACTGGCCCGTTATTATCTGGCCTGTATAAGTCAGGAAGAGTTAGGCATATCTACCCGGGCTATAGATCCACAGGGAAGCCCGGCATATAACGAACTTTCCTCGTTGCCCCGGAATGTAACAGAGCTGGAGAATCAGCGTGGTTATCAGCAGCTGGCTGGCAAGCTGCGCAATGAAACCGGTCGGTGGGATATGTACTTGGGGTACCCCACAAGTATAAGGTTTGTGCAGCAACGAAATGGCTGGCAGGGCTTTATGGTGGAGCCGGTCTTTTTATTCTCCATTGATCGCAATGGCAGTAATGGTCATCTGGAGCTTGATCTCACCTATCCCATTATCAATCAAAGAGTACTGCAGAATTATACCAATATTCGGGATGAGGGCTTGATGGAGGAGCTTGCCCGGTTGGAGAAAGAGCTGGGTATCGGTGAACCAGACCAACTGATCGAGCTGGATGACCTGGCACTTCGGCTGCAGTCTATTCGTACGGAATGGCCCTGGCAGGAAGCGATAGAGCCCTGGCGTTTGAGTGGGCAGATGGGAGAGCCTGCAAAAGAGTTAACGGATGAATTCTATGACCCTGACCCAATGGCATATGAATTCGCTGAAACCGGCAGTTACACTCCACCACTTTCCAGATTGTCAGAACTTAACCACCCGGGAGTTTACAATCGGGCTGTAGTAGTTATGACAGAGCGGTCACGGTTCACCAAGGGATTGGAATCAGAACTACGGGAGCTGGCATCACTGCCTTCAGGTGCTGTTGACGGTAGTGTATTGGGAAATTGGTTGTCTGGTTCGCATTCTCAAGAAACCAGGGATATTACAGCCCCGCTGATCGAAGTACTGCCCATGAACTCTGAGCAGTATGCTGCTGTTGAGGCGGCCCTTACCAGACCGCTGAGTGTGATAACCGGTCCTCCCGGAACCGGGAAATCCCAGGTTGTAACCAATCTTCTGGTAAATGCCGCCTGGCAGGGGCAGCGGGTTCTGTTTGCCAGCAAGAACAATAAAGCCGTTGATGTGGTAGAAGGTCGGGTGAATGGTCTTGGTTCTCGCCCACTGCTGTTACGGGCCGGCGCTCAACAGTATCGCGGACGGCTGGCGGAATATCTGGTGGCGTTGATGGCCGCAACCAGTACAGAAGATGACCGGCATAATTTTGATGAGGCTATTGCCGCCAATGAACGATTATTAGAGGGATTAAAGCAGATACAGACCAGTCAAGACTCATTTATCGCATTACGTAACGAGGTAGACAGCCTTGATCAGGCGGCGGATTCTGCAAGAGCGGTATTGCCTAAAGGTATTGCCGGTTTTATTGAAACGCTTGATCTGGATGATATACGGCGCAGCCTGAATAAGTTACGGATTTATCTTGATCGACTGGATAGATCACAGCAATCAATCATCACCCGGCTGTTCTGGTCGTTTCGGGTCAAAGAGCGGGAGGCGGCTGCCAGCCAGTCAGTGCTCAATCTTCAGGCTGGCTTTGAATGTCTGGGTCTTGATTATCCTGATTCCAGAGTGAACGAAAATTTATTGCCTGAGTGGCGGCAATTTGTCATTGAAGCGCAGCACACTGTCAGTTCAGCAGAACAGATCAAAACTTATGTCAAAGCACTGAAGAAATTGCAAAGGCACGAACCTTTGGAGGCGATTTCCAAACGCAGAATCCAGCTTTTTGAGCGTATAGCTGCGAACTCTATTCAGCTTTGGTCATCATGGATGAATCTGCAACCATTCCAGCTGACATCAGAAGACCGGCAGATGCTTACGAAGTATAAAGCCCTGATGGATATGGTGCTGGCGACCGGTCCTGAGGGCAGGCTGACTTCTGAGGTATTTCACCAGTACCAGGCTTTGTTCCCGGAAGTTTCTCATCTTCTCTCTTGTTGGGCTGTTACCTCCCTTTCAGCCCGGGGCAAAATACCTTTTGATACTGGCTATTTTGATTTGGTGGTGTTTGATGAGGCCAGCCAGTGCGATATAGCTTCAGCATTGCCTTTACTCCGCAGGGCCAAACGGGTTGTTGTTATTGGTGACCCTAAACAGCTTGCTCATATCAGCAGCTTGCAAAAAGGCAAGGATCAGCAGCTTCTGAGCCGTTTTAATTTGATTGCTGACTATCCGCACTGGGCTTACTCAGTAAATTCACTGTTTGACCTTGCTTCGGGAATGGTCAGTGGTGGGGATGTGATCAGTTTGCGTGATCATCATCGCTCCCATGGGGATATTATCGAATTCTCAAACCGTCAGTTTTATGAAGGACGCCTGCGTGTAGCGACACGCTATGAAAGCCTTAAGAGTCTGAATTGTGATATCCCCGGAGTGGTCTGGCGTAATATCGAAGGAAAGGCGGTTCGCCCTGCTGGCGGTGGAGTTGCGAATTACCCGGAAATACAAAGTATTGTCGTCCAGTTAACTGAGCTGGTTTTTAACCATGGATACAAGGGAAGCATTGGCGTTGTTTGTCCATTCCGGGCTCAGGCCAACGCTATTCGTATCGCGATAGACAATAATAAAAAACTCGCTAAAGCACTGATGGCAAATGATGTCCTGGTTGACACCGTCCATCGGTTTCAGGGCGATGAACGGGATTTGATGATTTTTTCTCCAGTGGTTGCCAAAGGCATTAGCCCCAGTGCCCTGGCCTTTCTGAAAAATAATGGCAATCTTTTTAACGTGGCGATCACCCGGGCTCGTAGCCAATTGATCGTTGTGGGAGATATGTCTGCATGTGCCAGCTGCGGGGTGGATTATCTGGAAAGCTTCGCAAAATACACGCTGAATCTGATGAAGTCTCAAGAACAGAGTCATTCAAATACTGAGGATGATCTGGGACCAAGGTATCCTGCCGTATCGAATCCAGAACAGGTTTCCGAGTGGGAGAGAGTTTTTTACGAGGCTTTATACCGGGCTGGAGTTTCTACTTTGCCTCAATTTCGCATTGAGAAGTACGCTCTGGATCTGGCCTTGATTGATGGTGACAGACAGTTGGATATTGAGGTTGATGGCGAACGGTTTCATCGCAACTGGACCGGCGAACTCTGTCGCCGTGATCAGATTCGCAATCAGCGATTATTTGAACTGGGCTGGGATGTGATGCGGTTCTGGGTCTATGAAATCAGGGATGACCTTGATGGGTGTGTCCAGAGAGTGAAAGATTGGTTAACAGATGGAGTTGGCAAATGAGCCGTTATGTTGGGAAGAGTTCAGCCGGACATATTATAACTGCTGCACAGCAGTGGCGAGAGCGGTGTCTATATAGTGGTAATTCGGTCCTCAGTGATAAGCGCTTATGGACACTGGAAAATATTGAGGCACTTGAGCAGTACTTCGTAAACAACCTTGATGAGGGTGAAGGTGATTTTTTCACCAAACTGGAAAATCAACTGGCTCCTACCTCCCCGGAGGTTAAACAGCTGGCCGCTGAAATGATGTGGCTGATGCTTCTTTGTCCGAGAAATATTACGCCGGGTAAAAAACTCGAGAGTATCCAGAAGATCTGGTCATGGGCTGGGGAACCATTGGATACCAGTCAATCACTCCTCACTGAAGAGAATCTTGTCGGGATTGGCAGTGCGGGTACCAGCTTTAATACCAATCGCTGGCGTGAGCTGGTTTATGTCATCAATGTCTGCAAACTGCTGTTTAGTCAGCCGCTGGAACAGCAGAAAGGTCTTTTTAATGCAGGCTGGGAATTTGCCAAATGGCTTGAACAGGTTAAAGGAACTGAGTCCAGGCAGTTTCGGCATATGCTGCTTTATATGCTTTTCCCGGATCAGTTTGAACGCATCTTTGGTGGAACGGACAGGCGAAAAATTGCAACGGTGTTTTCTGGCTGGAGCAGCAGACAAATCAGTAATCTTACTGCCCTTGAACTGGATAAAAAGTTGCATGAAATCCGCACCGAGCAGGAAAGGGATCTGGGTAGCAGTGAGCTGGATTTTTACGAGCCTCCTCTTTCTGAACTCTGGCGTGATCGCCCACCAAAGCACTGGCTGTTTTCCTGGAATCCGGATCTTTGGAGTTGGGATAGTTTATCGGAGGATATGGCTAAGCTTCGTCGTGGAGTACCTGTTATTGATGGCTGGGGCTGTACCAACCGGCAGGCAAGACCCGGAGATCGTGCCTGGCTGGTTAGGCTGGGGCAGGCACCAAAAGGCATTATGGCTGTTGGCAATGTGATGTCTGAGCCTTACGAGGATACACACTGGAATAAAGAAAAAGCCGAAAAGGGTGAAACTTGCTGGTTTGTTGATATCCAGTTTTCTCAGATACTGGATGTACATAAAGACAAGTTTATTACTGAGCAGGATTTGAACTCAATTACGGTCGATAACCAGAAATGGTGGCCTCAATCCACAGGTATTGAAATCAAGCAAAAAAGTGCTGCTCTGATTGAGCAACTTTGGAAAAAGGTTACCGCTCAGAATGAGCCTTCACAGCAAATGATCCCGGAAATTGCCGAGCCGGTTAACCGGATATTCTACGGACCGCCGGGCACTGGAAAGACCTACACCCTAAATGAGATTAAAACGGAGTATACATCACAAGCTGAGTCTATCTCCCGTGAACAGTGGCTTTCTGAACAACTGGAAAGCGTCCGCTGGTTTGATGTGGTTTTTCTTGCACTGTATGCGTTGGGTGGGCGAGCTAAGGTTGGAGATATAGCCAAGCATGAGTATGTAGTCCAGAAGGCGAAAGCTATTGGTCGTACCCAGAATATTAAGCAGCAGATCTGGGCGAGCTTGCAGTCCCATGCCCTGGAGGAATCTGAAACCGTTAACTACAGCAAGCGCCATTCTCCCTGCATTTTTGATAAGGATAAAAGTAGTTTTTGGTCGCTTCAGGGAAGCTGGAAAGAAGAGTGTGAAGACCTTTTGAGTCTGGCTGATGTGCTGAAAAAAGGGCAGGCAAATGAGCAGAAGGCCCTGAGGTATGAGTTTGTTACTTTCCACCAGGCTTATGGCTACGAGGACTTTGTTGAGGGGATAAGACCTGTTCAGGATGAAGACTCTGATGAGATGGTTTACCGAGTTGAACCCGGGGTGTTCAGGCGGATCTGTCGCCGGGCTGAACTTGATCACGGTAATCGCTACGCCATTTTTATTGATGAGATCAACCGGGGGAATGTGGCCAAGATTTTTGGTGAACTGATCACTTTGATTGAGCCTGATAAGCGTTGCCTGCCAATGGAGTTTGATCCTGATTCAGGTATGAGAGTAACACTGCCGTATTCCAAAGAACCTTTTGGTGTACCCAAAAATCTTGATATTTACGGCACAATGAACACCGCTGATCGCTCAATTGCGGTGTTGGATACTGCGCTTCGGCGTCGATTTCAGTTTCAGGAGTTGATGCCAGACCATCAGAAAATTTCCGGTCCCAGGGGGGATGGGTACATTGAAGATGGTGAGGGAGGCATTATCAGTTTGCGAGATTTGCTGGCTGCCATGAATCTCAGAATACGCTTTCTTCTAAACAGGGATCTGATGCTGGGTCATGCTTACCTTATGGAAGTAAGAAATTTTCATGATTTGAAAATGGTCATCCTGAATAAGTTTGTGCCTCTGCTTCAGGAATACTTTTACGGGGACTGGCATAAAATGCAATTGGTGTTCTGTGACGTTAATGCCATTGGTAAACCTCTTGAGCCGCAGATTATTGTCCATGAAACTCTGGAAAGTGTTCAGGTTTTAGGATTTGAGCATGATGATTTTGAAGATCTGATTGATTATCGGGTGGCTAATTCAGATGAGATCACTCCTGATGCCATAAGAAAAATTTACGAGCCTGCCAATGGTTGAAATCATCCGTTGCCTGGAACATGAGGTGCTACCAGTTGTTAGCAGGCGAGCCAACGGTGAGAAGGCTTTGGAGGACAGGCATCTCAAACTGTTGGCTTCTCTACAGAAAGATTTGCCCCCCAAAGCCTTCAAATGGGGATACAAGCAGATCAAGTGTGGTCACTTTTGTGGTGTTGTGCAGCTGGATGATGTGAGCCTGGAAATTCTTCCCAAGATTGCTGGCAAAGAAGAGGACCCGGGGTCTTGTCGAAAGGCTCTTATTCAAATGCTGTGCAAAGCAAAGCTTTTTAAAAGTCATAAAGGTGGTGAGGCTGATGTGGATGTTCAGAAGCTTATTCTGCTGGATATCTTCATTGTCCACTTTTGCGTGGAACTCCAGACCCAGATCGTTCAAGGTAAGCTCCGTAATTATGTAGCTTATGAAGAGGATATTCGAGTATTGCGGGGCAGGTTGCTGTTTGATCAGCAGATCAAGCGAAACCTCGGCAACAAAGAACGCCTTCATTGCCGTTACGATGAACTCAGTGAGGATATACTGATCAACCAGGTGATCAAGTTCACCCTGAGGCTTTTGCAATCCCAGTGTCACAGCTCTTGCAGCCGGAAGATGGTGGTTGAGCTACTGACGGCATTTGGGAATATCAGTGACAAGCCTGTCACTCTGCAAAGTTTTGATCATCTGAGTTTCGATAGAACCAGTGCGCGTTATAAGCCGTTACTTGAACAGTGCAGGCTGTTTATTGCTCAGTTAAATCCTGATGTGCTGGCTGGTCCAGCCAGGGCTTTTTCATTGTTGTTTGACATGAATCAGCTGTTTGAGTCATGGCTTGTTGCCCTGGTTAAGCCTTATGCAGTAAGCCGTGGTTTGACGCTGAAAGTGCAGGGGCCGAGACAATATCTTGCCCGCAGAACTGATATAGATAAACAAGTCTTCCAAATGAAACCGGATATATCCTTGTTGGATTCAGATGGCCGGTTGATCATGATTATTGATGCCAAATGGAAGCTTTTGGAATCTGAAGAAGCCAAGCTCGGTGTGTCGCAGGCCGATATGTATCAGATGCTTAGGAATTGTCTAAAAACAACTTTCCTAATATGGACGGTATTACACAAAA
>NZ_JAHHPO010000568.1 GCF_024606365.1 Endozoicomonas sp. ONNA2 | reverse complement strand
CCATAGTTCCAGAATTAGAGTGAAATGGGAAAGTTATTTTTAGACAATTCCTAAAGCAACTGCTACTAAAGTTGTATCACATCAACCAACGCTATCACCCTCCAGTCTTTATACAATTGCATCTTCAAAAAACGTTACCCCAACAGCAGGAAGTATCAACTCGACAGTAGAAGCTACCGAAGCAGCAGTAGATGGCATTGCTCCAACGACAGAAAGCAGCACGCCGACCGCTGAAAATATTACTCCGGCAATGAGCAATGCCACACTGTCAAGTGAAATACTGGTGGCACCGACAGTAGCGCCAACGGTGAATATGGTTGATGATTTTCTCTCTGCAGCGGTAGCATCGACCAGTATTGGGAGGCTCAGGAATGATTTGGTAGAATTCCAAAAAGCGCATCCCCGGGCAAATATTTCCACTTTACTCGACGCTGTTGATGAGACTCTGGCCTTTTATAAGTTTGTTAGCCTGGTGACCAAGCTTTCATTTTTTATTGATAGCATTAAGACTGCCCATCCGGAAGCAGCCAGTTACTATAAAAACCAATTGAGGACACTGCTGAACACCATCAATCAGCATTATGATAAAAAATCCACTTCGGACCGAACCAGAAGATCACCATGGATATTTGCTAACGTACTGGAAAATCTGGTGAAATTTGAATCTGCACCCATGAAAGCAGAGATGTTGTCGTTTTTTAAAGGTTTTGAAGATACCCGGGTTGAGCTGACCAATGCTGTTCATTCTGGATTTTCGTTATCACCGGAGCTGAGAACTCTGATAGATACTTTACAAAGCAGTGGTAAGAATCTTGTGAAGTTAATGAATCAGGTAAATAAGGAGGCTGCCAACCTGCTTGCAGAATCAAACTACTATCGTGTTGGCAGGCTTGCTTTTAAAGCAAATCTTTTAACAGAGTCATACAGATTTGATTCTGTTATAAATGAACTGAAAACAGAAATTGATGGTGCCTGCAAGAATACATTCAGTGAGCTGATAGAGAGATATTCAAATCTTCAGAATCTACCCTCTGGAATGAATGCCAATGTGCCATTGAATGAAGTGGTGAATTTTTCTTTCACTTATGACCCTATACAAATTGCCCGTTTGGCAAATTCAGTTGGCGAAGGTTTTTGCAGGGCAGATTCGCTTTTGTCAGCTATTTCAGGTCAGGAGGGTAACTTGCTGAAATCGCTGGATAGCCCAGGGCGACAGAATCGGTCGAACGATCATCCCGATAATAGGATATTTAGCT
>NZ_JAHHPO010000050.1 GCF_024606365.1 Endozoicomonas sp. ONNA2 | reverse complement strand
TATTCCTTACCAGCTTGGTGGGCTGGTTTGGCTGGGTTCACAGAATAGTTACAAAAATTTTCAGGCGATTGTTGTAACCTGTTGATTTTCAAGTTCTTTGTTTATGTCAGACTATGCCAAACTTTACTTAAACAGCCAATGATCTTTTGGAACCATCAACGTCATGTGGTATGAAATCCATGAGAGTGATTTCGACAAAGAAACCGGGCGATTAGCAGATTAGTCATCAGATTTGGGGGCAACAAGCCCCCAGATTATTTACTGCTGTTTCTCTTGCCTGTCTTGTTCAGGGTCTGCAAAGCTCACATCAATAATATTAATTTGACCACTGGTGCCAAATCGGTAGGGCATTTGCCATGGCCCAACGATTTTCCACCAACCCACGCCAACACCAGCGCTGACGATAGTATGTAGCCCGTCGATAACTTTATGGCCAACGACGTTCGGGTACATTCGACGCAAGATCAGATTATAAGGGAAGAACTGGCCAGCATGAGTGTGACCGGAAACCTGTAGATCGGCCTTGTTCTCAATGCTTTCAGGTATCGAGACGGGATTATGGTCAAAGACAATGGTCGGATCACTGGCTTGAACATTGTCGCGCTCATAAATTTCTTTCAGACTCATCCGATGGGTAACGGCAAACTTATTACCGATGTCATCACGGCCAATTAAGCGAATGCCATCAATAGTGAGTACCTCATCGTGCAGAATCTCAATTCCTGAATTCTTGATAAAGGCAACATTACCATCCACATCGTTACCGTAGTATTCATGATTGCCAAGAATCGCATAGACACCATGTTTTGCTGTTAATTCAGCAAAAACTTTTTTGTATCCCTCATTAACGTTGGTATGGCTATCCTGAAAAATATCGCCACCAAACACAATGATGTCGGGATTTTCAGCATTAATCTTCTCTACCATATCCACAAAAAGGTGTTTGTTGGACGTTGGCATAAGATGGAGGTCGCTAATAAAGGCGATACGCAGCTGTTCTCTATCTGCGATTTTGTTCATAGTGATTTGAGTATGAACGACATCGGTATAACGATAGTTGATATAGCCGATGACAGTCACCGCGCATAGCGAAGCGGCAATAATCCACTTTCTAAGATAGACGGGCACAGGCTTTATCAGATAATGAACGATCAGCAGTATCAGTACAGTAAACAGCAAGTAGTGTGCAAGATAGACATAATTACCAAAAAACAGGCCATACAACTCGTTTTCAACAATGAGATTCTTTCTGATATACGCCAGTGGCAAGATGCCAAAAAACAGCAGCACGCTGGTCAAAAACAGCTTAAACAACTGATAACCCTCGGAGATTGATGAATTTTCAATGCTAGAAAGCAGCCAAACGCAGATAATGTCAACAGAGTAGCCGCCTTCTCAACGATTATCTAACAATTGTTGCGTAAATATTGACTGGCAGTATTAATGGCAAACCCGGTTAACATGATAACAAAGAAAATAACAGCCAGAATAAACAGTGCGGTATCAGCACTTGTACTTGATATAGGCATTAAACTTTCACTACCCTGATGGGGGTCATCGTTAGGCTTGCGATGATATTCAGACTGGTGAATTCTGTCGTTAAATTTATTTAAACCACCAAATACCTGAACGATTGCATTGTATTTCCGCGGCCTGATAAGTATTGTTACATACTAAGCTTTTGTATATGCCATACGGACAGCTTATGCGAGAGTTTGACTCAAATCAGAATGATCATCAGGGAAGCCTATCAATGTTAAAATTTCCAGTCATTGCCTATGCACTCCTGTGCGTTGCCACATCTGTAAGCGCTGCCGACAAGCCGGTTGGATCCGGCCCTAACCCATATTCAGATTGTGGTATTGGCGCCGCTCTTTTTTCCGAAGGCCCTGTGTGGGCTGCGGTAACCTCAAATGTCATCTGGGATATTGGATCAACGGCTTTGACTTCTGCAACCATGAGCCCTGAAACATGTAATGGCAGCAAAGTAAAAACGGCACAATTCATTATTGATAATTACGACAATCTGGCCGAAGAAACGGCACTTGGACAGGGTGAGCATTTGACCGCAATGTTGACTGTGCGGGGGTGTCAGGCATCGGCCCACCCGACGATTGTTCAGTCTATCCGCAAAGACATGGTGGGTAACGTGACAGCTGCCAGCTATTCAACTCTCTCTGATGTGGAAAAAGCCACTCAATATTATCAGGCGATGGATGCAGGTGTTGCCAGTGTAGCGGATAGCTGCTCCGCCTGATCTGATGTCTGGCGTTGTCTGGGCAGCGCCAGTTAATACCTCAGTCAAACCATAAGACCTGTAAGCAGTGACTAAACCTATTCTCTCTCTTTGCCTGTTGCTTTTATCGCTGTCTTCTTCTGCTGCTGTGCCTGAAACCTCCTCTGTTAATCCTTATATTCATCTTGCTACCATTCAAAAGTTATCAAAAACCGATACATGGAAAAAATTGCTGGTTTATGAACCATCCGGCTTATTGGGTGCAGAAGTTGAAAGTGCAATCCAGACCAAAGAATTCTTCCTGGCTCCCGATGGTCGAACCAACCCGGAAGCTGAACTACTGGCAACACTACATGCATTCACACAGCCAGTGGGCGGTGACCCTGACTCTCACGCACAATGTCGTTTTCCTGCAAGGTATCAGTGGCTCAAGTCTGAACTTGGTTTAACAGATGAATCAGTGACGTCTATTCACTGTCCTGAATTTTCTGAATGGTCCGAGTACGGTGATGCAAAATCACTAAGCATTATTTTTGCCTCGGGGTACCTGGGTAACCCGGCATCTTATTATGGCCACACCCTGCTGAAGCTGAACTCAAAAGACAAGGACCGTACTCAGCTATTGGATACCAGTGTCAATTTTGGAGCCATTGTAGAAGATGGCGAAGACCCGGTCAGTTACATTTTCAAGGGCTTGTTTGGCGGATATAAAGGAGGCTTCAGCCATGCTGAATACTATTTTCATAATCAGAATTACGGGGAGCTGGAACTGCGTGACCTCTGGGAGTATGAACTGGATTTAACACCTGAACAGGTCGATTTTGTTCTCGCCCATACATGGGAAGTCATGGGTAAGGAATACCAATACTTTTTCCTGAATAAAAATTGCTCATTTCGTCTTGGGGAATTGCTTGAGATTATCGATGGAGTGAAAGCCAACCCTGATAATGATTTTTGGGTGATACCGCAATCTCAAATTCTGGAACTGGACAAAGCCACATTAAACGGCAAACCCCTGGTAAAAGCGATTACTTTTCAGCCATCAAGGCAGTTCCGTCTCTATAGTCGTTTTCGCACGCTTCAGGACCGACACAAAAACATGGTTGCAGAAGCCATTGCCAACCCGCACATACTCAATACGGATATTTTCCAGTCAGAACCCATGGACGACAGGTTTTTAATATTGGATACCCTGCTTGATTATTATCAGTTCCTTGGTCAGACCGCTTCAAAGGACGATAAACACGCCATTAAGCTGGCCTATCACAATGTATTGGCACACGCTACACTCTTCCTCCCGGTGGCAGTAATCCCACCTATGAAAGGCCTGTCTCGCCCGATGAAGGGCGCGACCCAGGCCTTGTTCAACTTGGGCTACGTTACGATGACGATCTTGGCGGTGGTATGACGTTGAATATTCGTCCTGCTTATTATGACAGTCTGGATGGAGGGGCAGAACATGCTGAGTTTGGTGAGCTGATTATGGGCCAGGTTGAACTGTCCATATTTGACGGAAAAATCATTGTGGATGGTGTGGACTTTGTCAGTATTCAGAGCCTCGCAACAGAAGCGACCGGGCTTCCCGGTGATGGGTATGATGCGTGGAGACTGAAAGCGGGTTTACAGCCTGCCCGGCCCGACTGTTCAGAAACCTGCCTGACACTTCAGCTAGAGGGCGACAGGGGATACACGGCAATGGCAACCAATGACCTGGCTCTCTCCGGATTTGTTGGTGCTGCCGTTCGTGACAACAGGCAAGGGGCCGGAAATCTGGAAGGCCGCATCACTGTCAATGCCGTGGCCAGCGTCTCTGAACGGATAAATGCGCTTTTTGAATACCAGCATAAGAAGCAAATTGATGGCTCCAGATCAGACCACAACAGCTTCCGCTTTGATACCCGATATCAGATTAGCAAAAACCGGGAGTTAAGGTTTTCCTATGAATATGAAGAAAGTGATGAATTCACCGTGCTTTTCGGACATTACTGGTAGTGACAATTAACAGGTAAATGGCGTATTCCTTTCTGACACTCCCCGTCCTATCGGGCTGTCTCTTAGTCACAAATTCTATACTTGACTTATCCTTTCTGAGA
>NZ_JAHHPO010000567.1 GCF_024606365.1 Endozoicomonas sp. ONNA2 | reverse complement strand
GTTTAAATTAGCCTTGATTGGAACGATCGTAAGGCCGATTCTATCGCCCTGCTCACTCAATGGAGTCAGCCCGGTCAAACACTTTCTTTAACCGTTCCCGGGCTGATGCGCCATTATCCGGATCAATACCCTGGGAAATCATCGTCTCCCGCTGATACAGTTGCGCCGCCTCTTCTACCTGACGGGTGACTTCTATACTGCGACTATCCTCAATCCCTTTCAGGATACTGGCCTCGAGATCTTCACCTTCCAGCACCCGGTTACAGAGTATTTCATAGTTCCGCTCAAATACCGGATAAGCGACCCGCTGCTCCTCACTGCGCAGCATCATCCAACCAGTTTCACGGGCGGCAAGATAGACCGCAATGTGCGACCATGGATAGTCTCTGTTCTGTTGGGGGGCATAACAGGCTTCGTAATAAGCCTGCAAAGGTTCTTTCAACCCCACTTCATCGTATCGTAGTTTGCACAGCTCACGAATATCACTGAGATCAGGAAAAAACCTGGCGGTATCCAGCGCCTTTTTGGCCGCCATTAAAATACGACGGGGACTGAATTCCCGGAGAGAGTTTTTCCATACCCGCTTGGCACGCATTAAATCGTCATGGGTCTGGAAAGCCCGCTTGAACTTCAGGGGATAGGCACCTTCCAGGAGCGTGAAAACCGCATTAATGGCATCAACATGATCGGCCCCGGAACCAGCCTGATGCGTACCAGAGCCAGAAGCGCCCTGATCAGAGGCCGACGGCGTTTGCTCGGCCAGGAAACGCTGATCACTCGTCGCCATCTTCGAACTGGAAGCCTTCGTCCCAGCTCCGGTCCGTAAGTTTTTCAGCTGTTGATTGATGAGATCTTTGCCCTGTTTCACTTTGATTCCGCTTCCACTGGTAAATAACGTGGGACTTGAACTTGTTCTGCCAGGCTTTGCGTGCCTCACCCGTCTCATGCCAGTAAAGCTTGAAATCAATCAGTTGGGTAGCAATAAAGTCCAGGGGTATCCCGTGATGGGCCTGAAGAAACTCCAGAATTTCCCGGGATGGCGCAAAATCTTCCGGCAAAGGCTGAACCCGGGCACCCTCACGAATCACAGGTTGAGGCTGACTAAAAACAGGATGCTCTTCCTGTTTTGGAGTAGCCGACTCAATTTCCCAAGGTAATGCACCCGCATTGCGCTGGCGAATATAATGTTTGTTCTCGTCAGTCATGTAATCAACAATACCTGCCTTCCCGTCTCTGGTCTATCAATGATATCACCCTGTTTGCCATACGGCTTCGTCAACACAGAAAAACGACACGTTCAAAAAACCAGACAGTAGTCATCGTCAAGCCTGGACGGGGAAGTTTGCTGCTGAAGCCATTATATGGCAATGAGTAAAGGACACAAAAACCGACAGCCCCACCTCATAACCAATCAGTGCACTTTTGAGATTCGCAGGCCTATTGATTAAGGTAAGCACGTGTCTTGCTGACAGGCGGGTTATTGTATCAACGATTATAATTAAAATTCATTATTTTAAACCATATTTATACAGCCATAGATCGCTGACATAATTATCAGTTTCAAGAATTTGCTCCCTGATTTCAAAAGAATTAAAAATACGAATAACTACTTATCGAAAAATACTCAACTCAGGAAACTTTCTAACAATCTCAATGATCTGAGGAGAACACTTTTTTTATCAGGAGAGTTAGAATGGACATTCAATATTCAAGTAAAGTTAATACCCAAACCGTCCGTAGTCCCCATGAACAAAACCTTCCCGGCTCTGACACTGAGCGGTCCCGGGAGGAGGCAAGAATCCCTTGCTACGGTATGAAGACTGAGAAATTTTCTCCTGATTCTGATGCCCTTCAACTATCTCCTCACCTCGCCCCTCACCCGGAGCGTACCAGAGGAGAAAACACCAGAGAGCTTCCCGCCAGAAAGCCAGAAATTTCGCACCATCAATCAGCTTTAACCGAAAATTCAGGCAGCACATCAACGCACCAGGGTGTTAAGGGAGATATGTCGTCTGCTGTCAAGGAAGCCAGCACCACCGCCCCCCGCACCTATATCGCCAGGGCAGAAGAACAGATTGAACGTTTAAGGCTTTTATTACAAAAGCCCATGTTGGCAAGTTTACCATCCGTTAACAGGGAGTATCGTACTGACCAGACTCAATCAACACAATTCAGGCCCCCCCCCCCCCTGTCACACCTGAACCATTGGCAACACCCTCGGACCTTTCCCATACCCCGGATGAAAAGCGACTGACTGCTGGCCGTTATCCCCCTCCACTCAGTACCGGCTTATCGGGTGAATCTACTACGACTAAAACGCAACACCTGACTACGGGGCAAATACACAGCCGTGGTAGTGTAGTGGTTAATAATAATGAAGATAGCGGAAAAACAGCACTCAGTGAGCAACCTCAGGGTGCAAGTACTCAACAGGGTAAAACCTCAGTACGCTCATCGTTGAGCACTTCTGCCACAGATGGATCACTATTGAAGCCGGGATCTGTCACTGCTGATGCCACTAAACTCACGGGCCAACCCAGT
>NZ_JAHHPO010000566.1 GCF_024606365.1 Endozoicomonas sp. ONNA2 | reverse complement strand
AAATGAATCATTAATTGCGATGATTTTCATTAACATAGATAACAATGGCTCGTGAGCAATAAAAACAATTAAAGAAAATGATCCTAACTTATAATATATACTTGAGCTGACATTTTCACTTACATATATATTTAAAAACATAATTACACCAATTATCACTGTGCACTTGTTTAGAGTTGAGTACTTCCCCACAAGGTCAGAAAGGTTTGAATAAACACAAAGAATACTTAGCAGCAAGTATAGTATGATTAAGCCCCTTCCTTTATTGAAATCCATAATTCTTTGCCAGTTGCTATGCAACAAGAAACCGCTTAAATAAAATGGTAAACTTTGCGAGCTTAATTGACTAAAGCTATCTGTATTTTGAAAAAGCCAAAGAATTAAAAGTACCGAAACCACGAAGATAAAAAAATGATAATAACTGACGTATATTCTAAAAAAAATAGGAGATAAAATAGTAAGTAATATTAAATCTCGTAGAAACCAGAGCGGGTAATTAATGGGGCTTCTCCCTATCCCAAAAAATGCACATAGTAATTCAATAGTGTCCATGTTGGCATAATTATTTATTGGACTTGGCTGCACATAAAATGAACCAAGTAAATATAATATTAATGCGATACTGTTCCAAATAAAAAATATTTTTGTTAATTTCAAAACTTTACGTCTAACTCTAAAGTTCTTTTTCTCTAAAGAGTGACATGAGAGATAGCCTGAGATAACAAAAAAAACAGGAACTCCGATTCTTGAAAAAACTTGGGCTAACCAATATGAAAGCCAACCATCAACCCCCTCTAATTCAAAGAAACCATAAGAATGAATATAAACAACCATTAGAATTGCAATAAATTTAATAATATAGATCTTTCTACTAATTTGCTGATTCATCAATCAAACCTTTTTCAACAAAATACGAAAGTATTATTCTAAAAAAATTACCAATTATCAGCGAAATCAAATATAACAACATTGACTGTAAACTAGTAAAAAAATAACCTATTGAGACACAACCAATAAAAATAATTAAACCACCTGCATTGATTGCAGCAGTTTTTTTAGATTGATTTTTTATTGTTAATAAATTTGAAGCTGGCAAAAGAAGTTGTGTTGTAGCCATAACGAATGTCAAAATATATACTATTTTATTTCCACTAATACCATCATATTCTTTAGAAAAAAAATAGCTGAGATAATAATCTAAGCATATAGCAGTTACTAAATACACAATGATAGTCGCAAGTTTATTTAATCTTACAAATTTATAGTATTCATTATTAAATTCACTCTTATTAGAATCTAGCAGCCTAGGAATAAAGTAATTAGATAGCGACCTGTTTACTAGCATTGATACTGAAAGTACATTAATACAAACTCCAGCAACAATTACTTTAAAACCAGCCTCATTAGTCAATTTTAAAAAAAATGGAAAAAGCATAAATGCACTCGCGCTAAATAGATTTGCTAATGAGAAGTAGAGTGACGACTTTAAGAAGTCAATAGTTATTTGAGAACCATTTGTATTTTTTAGATCTATATAAAAAAATATCAAGAAAGGGACTAAGCTGATAAAAGGAATAATAATATATAGCCCATGAAAATTAAAAAGAAATAAAGCTGTCACTAATACTATTAGTGATATTGACTCATAAACTATTAAGAATTCTTTTTTATTTTCAAATATCAGGTATGATCTGTATAATTGATAAACCCCCCATAAATAAACCCATAATGGGATTAATATTTCCTCAATATCGCCTCTGAAAAAGATATTATTTAAAAATACGACTCCACTGGCTAAGACGAAAAAAATGGAATTTATTTTTATAATACTGACTAGCCGTTTTGGCCGCACTGCTTTTGGAGCTGCAAGAATTACATTAATAAACCCTATAGCCGTAACTAAAACAACAACAGATGAGAAAGATAAATACCCAATGACAGCAGTTGCTTCTTCATTTTTCACTATTATGGGTAATGCAATTACAGGTAAGAGCCTGTTGATTCCTGGCATTGATACCAAAAACAACTCCTTGGTAATAGTTCTCATCTTCTTATACACGAGTCAAACCTACGACCAGGGAAAGTACGAATGTACAAATAAAAGCTAGTTCTAAAATCCTATCAACCATAGAGTCCTTTTTTCTGAAAATGAAGATTAATGCAAATCCATAATATACAAGGATAGGTGTAGCAGGAAAAATTCCATTCCTAGCAGATAGGAATAGATTGAATGAGTATACTAAAAACAAAAATGTACATACTAAACTACTGTTTTCTAAAAACTGCCTTTCAAAATATGCATATAAAAAACCTGTTACTGTAGAAAATAATATTACTCCAGTCACGCCAAAGTCTAAATAAAAATTAAATGGTATTGCTACGGACTGTGCGGTTAATCTACTTGGCAAGAACTCATTTCTAATATATTCAGCTCCGTGCGGGCCATAGCCAGAATAAATTATGGATATATATTCTCCTAGAGTGTATTTTCCATACAGATACTGATCAGCTGCTAAGTCTGATACATATGATCCAAAGCTAATAGCACCTGTTAGATCACCATGAATAATCCAAATAATTAAATTTATAAAAGTAAGACCACCACCAATATTTTCTGCACCATACCGAACAATAGCTAATCCACCAATAATAATTGCAAGCACTGCCATTGCAATAATTACAATTGTCCCTTATACACATCTCCGAGCTCA
>NZ_JAHHPO010000565.1 GCF_024606365.1 Endozoicomonas sp. ONNA2 | reverse complement strand
ATCCTCGCTACGGGCGCTATTCTCGGACAGCCTCCCGGGAGGTTGTCCGAGAATAGACTGCCCCGAAGCTCGCGCACGACCACATGGATGTGGGAGCCGGGGCGACGCAGGATGCCAAAGCCTGAGGCTTTGTCACTCCAGGGGATTTTATGAGGGAGCGCAGAAGTACGGTCGACTGAACAAAACTCCCCAAGTGCGGCAAAGGACAAGCGAGATCGGGAGCACGTTTATGAAATGTCCGGGTTAGGCGGGCTTCGTTGCAGAAGTGGTTAAATGTCAAACCTCTGGTCTTTTAACCGCTTTTATGGGTAAATCATTTTTTCCAGGAAGTTGGATAAAAAGCCGGTAACGACTGTCTATATATTCCCCTTGTCCATATCTGGCGGTAAAACACTATGCCCATTCGAACCCTCTCAGGTGTCTTTCGTCGACGCTTACACCGGCAACGTTGTCACTATCGTTCCGGGCATATCCATCACCTGACTCCGGGATCCCCTCCCTGTCAGCTCAACAAAAAGACCCTCAATCTGCTCAGCTTTAACATTCAGGTGGGCATCAATACTCAGCAATACCGGCATTATCTGACCCGCAGCTGGCAGCATATTCTGCCTAACGCTAATCGCTTGGCTACCCTTGACCGGATTGCCGCTCTTCTGCCTGAGTTTGACCTGGTTGCCCTGCAGGAAGCTGACGGTGGCAGTATTCGCAGCAGCTTTATCAACCAGACAGAGTATCTGGCCTGCAAAGGGCACTTCCCATACTGGTATCACCAGATCAATCGTAACCTTGGCAAGCTGGCACAACACAGTAATGGCTTGCTTAGCCGGTTTGAACCCGTATCCCTGGAAGACCATAAACTGCCAGGACTGATTCCCGGCCGGGGTGCCATTGTCGCCCGCTTTGGCAACCCCGGGGAACCACTGACGGTAGTGATGATGCATCTGGCCCTGAGCAAAAGAACCAGAAATATCCAGCTATCCTATATCCGCGATGTTGTGCAGCACAATCAGCATGTAGTGCTGATGGGTGATATGAACACCCATGCGGATCAATTACTTAATGACTCACCCCTGAAAGATGCATCCCTTCATGCAGCTCACTGGGGGCAAAATACCTTTCCCAGCTGGCAACCAAAGCGTTCTCTGGATCATATTCTGATCAGCCCATCCCTGATTATTAATCGATTTGGTGTTATCAATTTACCCATCACAGACCATCTGCCGGTCTCTGTGCAAATCCGGATTCCTGACTCTGTATTGATCAAAGTATGATTGGTTGAACCGGAAAACTTCGGCTTGTCAGGTCTTGTTGGCAGGATATACGAGATGTTTGCTGGCTGGTACCAAGGTTTACAAGACAGGAAAATCAACAATGGAGACGCAATGATGAGCCTCAGGAACCTCGGTGTTTTTGGCTCAGCATTTGATCCGCCAACACTTGGACATCTGGATGTTTTACAACAGGCAGCCACCTGCCATGATTGCATCCTGCTGGTCCCCAGTGCATTTCATGCTTTTGGCAAGAATCCTTTGCCATTCGGCCTGCGTCTGCAAATGTTGCAATGCTTTGTTGAGGAAGCAGATGTTGGTTGCCCTGTGGAGGTATGTGATCTGGAAGCCAAACTGCTGGAACAAAATCCCGGCAGGCCAGTATACACCTATGACCTGATGGCAGCCTTGACCAGGAAATATCGGAATAAAACCACCGTGTCATTCATCAGGGGGCCGGATAACGCCAGGCCTGAAACCTGGAGCCGATTTTATAAATCACAGGAAATTGAGAAAAAGTGGCCGATCTTTACCGCTATTGAACGGGTTGCCATTCGTAGCAGTGAGGTTCGCAGCATTCTTGAATCGGCAAAAATAGCCGATGATCTTCAGCAAGGGTTAAATATGCTGCTACCATCTGTTCAGGCTTTCATTATCAATAACAACTTATACCAGACAGGAAATCCATGAAGCTTTCAGGCCTTGATGCCCGTGATGTACAGGTTCAGGAAAAGACAAAGGTTTATTCAGGCTTTCTGAAACTTGTTAAATACACTATTACCCACAAACTATTTAACGGGGGAGTCAGTCGTCCCCTAATCCGTGAAGCCACCGTCAGGCCACCCTCTGTGGGTATCATTTTATTTGACCCGGTTCATGACCAGGTGGTGCTGGTCGAGCAATTTCGTATGGGTCCTTTTTTAAGCAACGATGACCCCTGGTTGCTGGAAGTGGTTGCTGGCATCAGCGAGCCCGGAGAGACACTGGAAGAAGTTGCCATTCGTGAAATAAAGGAAGAAACCGGTTATCAGATTACTTCATTAATGCCGGTCTCTGATTTTTACGTCAGCCCCGGTGCAAGCAACGAAAAACTCAAGCTTTTCTGTGGTCTGGTGGATGCCACGACTGCTGGCGGTTTTTTTGGTGTTGCCGATGAAGGTGAGGATATCAGGGTTCATGTTCTTCCCTTCCGGGAAGCTTATGATATGGTGAAAGACGGAAGGATTGCCAACGCTCCGGCGGTCATTGCCCTGCAGTGGCTCAAGTTACATCACCATGAGTTATGCCAACATGAAAAATAACAGCTTCCCAAACCGGTTCCATAAGCGATATGCCTTCATCTTTATCGTTAGTTTGTTTTCGGTGATACTCGCCGGATGTCAGACAAACGGAAAAATCTTTCCTCAATTCAATCAGGAAAAACTTATGAAGGGTGGTAATTGGACGGTACTGCCCTTTATCAGCCACACTCATGTTCCGCCCGAGGATATGGTCCAACTTGAACGTATTTTGTTAGTCCAACTGCCCTCTAAAGGCATAATAAACCCTAAAATTTACCCGGCACCCAAAACTTTCACGGTTCCAGATTACCTCTACGATGTCTATCAGTTTGAGCAGGCACAAGTGTGGGCTATCAGTCAAGACATCAAGTACGCAATATCTGCCGAAATTCTTGAGTGGCAATATGATCAACAAAGCCGTTTTTCCACAGCCCTGAGCTTGAAGGTCACAAATATATCTTCGGGTGACTTGATTTGGAGCATGAATGGTATGGGAGAAGGGCTCCCTGGTGAAGATGCTTACGATGTGAGCAGAAAACTGATTGCTGATCTGGTTGCAGCCATACCTCTTCAATAAGTCAAAGGCTTTACTAATTCATCAAAAACGAGAAAAAAGAACATGCTCTTCGTACTCAGGGATGATAACAATCAGGTGTGTGCCGTTTCAGAGAAATCATTGTCGAACGAGTGGGAACAAGTCGGAATGGACGACGAAAGCCTGATGCTCTTTCTGCACAATAATCCGGAAATCAGCACAGGTATCATGGCGTCTTCCGATGCCGACTTCATTCGGGTACTTGAGGATGTGATTGACCTCTTGATTGATAAGCAGATCATCCAGTTCACTGAGTTTCCTGAGGCTGTTCAGGCAAAACTGCTCCATCGCCGAAGATACCGTGAAAGCCTGCGGAGTAGCGCTGATACAACACGGCTTCTGGAAGAGGATGATAACAGCATCCTCTAAAGTCAGTCACAAGCATTGTTTTCCAGCCCGGGAAGCTATCTTTCAGCAGAAATCATCCCTGGCGGGGTCATTCGGGCATTGCTGGTTGGCCAGTTTTCGGGCCAGCTGCCCTGTGACTCCATTGATATACTGGGTACCATCAACTTTGTCTCATCAATCCTTTCTGGAAACAGGATTCCATCCAGGTGGTCGATTTCATGCAGCATAACCCGGGCGGCAAACCCATCCAGCGTAGCCTCTATTATCTTTCCCTGATCATCAAAGCCTCTGACCCTCAAGTTTGCCGGTCTGTTCACCCATCCCCTGATACCCGGAACGGACAAACATCCCTCCCATGTCCAGCAGGTTTCCTGGCTGACTTCTATGATTTGAGGATTGATCCAGAATGAGAGCGGAATATCGGGTACGCTCGGATAACGAGACTTCGTCTGTTTCGAGACTCCTGTACACAATACCCTTATACCCCAGCCAATCTGCGGCGCAGCAATACCAACACCGTTTGCCTCAATTTGCTTTTTACGCAGCGTGTGGAGATTGTGTTGGAAGTCATCGGTCAGTATATCTTCAACACTGACCTGATGATGTTGCTGAAAAAGCAGGGGATCACCCATGATGAGCAGATCCGGATTATCTGACAAACGCATCATTAAACAATCACTCTCCAACGGGTTAAAAATTAGTGTAACTTAATACCCCCAAGACCGTTGAAAATTCAACTGAAGCACTGACCAGAATAAGGCAAAACAGGATTTCATCACGCCTGATACTTATAATGATTGCTTAATGCATATTTGTTAGCCATCATGAACAGAACTTATCGTTTACTTGTTTCCTGCCCGGACGCTACCGGCATCGTAGCCACCGTCAGTGACTTTATTGCCAGACACGGCGGCTGGATTGTTGAAGCCAATCATCACTCTGATCAAGTGACCGGGCGTTTTTACATGCGCAATGCAATCAAAGCGGACAGTTTGCCTTTTTCTCTGGATGAGTTTAAACACCATTTCACCCCCATTGCTGAACAACTCCGTCTGGATTGGCGCATCAATGACTCGGGAGTTCCTCAGCGTGTTGCCCTTCTTGCCAGTAAGGAGGCTCACTGCCTGTCTGACCTGCTGTACCGCTGGCGAAGTGGCGACCTGAATATGGAAATCCCCTGTGTCATCTCTAATCATGACGATTTGCGAAGCTATGTAGAGTGGCACGGTATTCCCTATCATCATATAGCTGTGAATAAGGATGATAAGGCACCAGCCTTTGAGAAAATGAGAGCACTGCTTGAACAGTACACTATTGATACGATTGTACTTGCACGCTATATGCAAATTTTACCATCGCAACTGTGTGAACAATATGCAGGCCGTGCCATTAACATTCATCACAGCTTTCTGCCGTCCTTTGTGGGCGCCAAACCCTACCATCAAGCCTATGTGCGAGGCGTCAAGCTGGTGGGTGCCACCTGCCACTACGTGACCGAAATCCTCGATGCTGGCCCGATCATCGAGCAGGACGTGATCAGGGTTGGGCATCACAACCTGCCAGAAGATATGGTTCGGTTAGGTAAGGATGTTGAGAAAAGTGTACTGGCACGGGGCTTGAGGTATCACATCGAAGATAGGGTTATTGTTGATGGCAGCAAGACCATTATTTTAGGATTATAAAGAATAGCTATTGCAGTCACCCTGTGGATAAGCTGTTAAAGTCTGTGAATAAGCTATGAATACACAGGGTATAACCAATCCATGCTCTAAATATCGTTCAAGGAAGAGTCATGAAACTACAGTCCTGCCCCTGCTGTCGGGGTAAAGCCATATTTGCCGACCTGATCATCGGCAAAGGCAGTCAACGGGTTAAGATGTGGCAAGTCAGCTGCAGTGGTTGTGGTTTATCCACCGAAATGGACGAAAATAAAAGATATGTGGCAAAACGCTGGAATCTTCGCCAGGAGTACGCAAATCTGAAAATGTGGGTAACATTGCTGGCAGCACTGCTGCCAGCGTCAATCATCATCAGTCTGCTACTTGGCAACCTGATGGGCATCAGTCTGATCAGCTGAGCTAATCATCTTCGCTGCACCCTGAATACAACTGGTAATATTATCCACAAGCTGGTTGATAAACCTCGCATAGCTTTGAGGTCCGGATTGAATATTTTCTGCTAATGGGTCAAGCACACCAACTTTAACGGAAAGCCCTTCGGTCAGCCGCTCTATATATGCAGGCAGGAACTGGGGTTCCCGGAAAATACAAGTTGTCCCCGCTTTGTCCAACTGTCCTTTCAGGCTTACCAGGTGGCGGGCTCCGGGTTGCTGTTCAGGATTCAGGGTGAAATAGCCCGCAACTTCCAACCCGTACTGCTCTTGTAAATAGCCATAGGCATTATGAAAAACGAAAAATGGTTGCTTTCCTGCCTGCTCTACTTTTTGACCGTTGCGCAAGTCTGTCTGGTCCATGCTGTTCAGAAACAGATCAAGATTACGCAGATAGTGTGACTGGTTAACCTTGTCCACAGAAATCAGCACACGGGCCATCTCTCTGGCAATAACTCTGGCGTTATTGGTGCTTAACCAGATATGAGGGTCGTAGTCACCATGATGCTCTGTGTTGTCGTGAACATGGCGCTCACGCCCTTCGCTGTTGCGCAGGCGAATTCCATGCATGTCCATCGCGGATACGGCTTTTATCCCCTTTGCAGAGGCCAGCATTTTTGGCAGGAAAGTCTCCATTGCAGGGCCTACCCAGAAAATGACATCCGCACTTCTTAACTTGCGGGCATCAGATGGTTTAAGGCTATGGCTGTGAGGTGAGCTTCCCGGAGGCAACAATACCTCAGTATGAGTTACCCCTTCGGTAACCGCCTGGGCAATCAGCTGCAATGGCTTGATGCTGGCAAGAACCTTTGGTGATTCTGCACTCGTGCAAAAGCTGGAAGTCATCAGTAACACTGTTATTAGTAACTGTTTAATGGGGAAAAACTGCATAAGACAACCACTCTTTCGGAAAGCGTTATAATATAACACTTCACTCTGAATGGGTATCAGGATGAATGGTCTACAATGAATGCGATCAGTTTTGCCCCGGGAGCCAACGTCATTAACAAGCTTCAAACTTCAGGAGTTCTATGGCCACACAATCAGTCTCTGGGGGTCACTGAGACTATCCCTTGGGTTACCTCAATATTATCGGGGATTAGTCATAACAAAACTTCCATCTAAATAAAGAAAGCCCAGTCAGGAAGTTGCATCCGAACGATCAACAGGCAGAAAACCCAGTATCAGGTCTTTAGTCTTGAATGTGTTTAAAAAGAAAGTCCGAAATTGCAGAGAACGGTATTTTTGCGAAAACAAACCTTCACCTCAGCAAAGGTTCGTATTTGAAGTGATTAAATGCCTTCCCAGTAATCTTCACCAAAAATGGCGCTGAGTCGCTTGTCCTCTTCCCGATCCTCAAGTGCTCTGCGTATTTGCAGGGAACGCCTGGAACCTTTCTGCTCAAGTTCAGGACGAATCAGTTGCTCATCCAGAATGTACTCTTTTTCAGCTTTTTTGCTTTTGCTCATAACAGCATCCTCTTTTTGTATTTGTTTTTAAATGATGCCTGATTACGATTACCAAAATATTAAATTACTGATCACAGAACAACTACTAATGTCGTATAAAAATGTGTGATAAATCGCACAAACAAACCATTACACAGGCAAGATCTTATGGCACAGTTTCGCTAAACTCTCTGTTCCGGTAAATACTCTCCCCATGGGGGCATCAAATTCTGACTGAAAGATTTTTTATGGACGTAACCTCAATACTCGATTCACTGAATGATGCACAGCGCCGTGCTGTTGCAGCTCCCGTCAGCTCTATGCTGGTACTGGCCGGTGCCGGCAGCGGCAAAACCCGCGTGCTTGTCCATCGGATCGCCTGGCTGGTCCAGTCTCAAGCCATGTCACCCTATTCGGTGTTGGCCGTCACCTTCACCAACAAGGCCGCAACAGAGATGCGCTCACGTATTGAGGAGCTACTGGGCATTGCCCCCAGGGGCATGTGGGTGGGTACTTTCCATGGTCTTTCCCACCGTCTGCTCAGGGCACACTGGCAGGAAGCCGGACTGCCCGAAAACTTTCAGATACTGGACAGTGACGATCAGCTGCGCATACTCAAACGGATCATGAAAGCCATGCAGCTGGATGAGCAAAAGTGGCCGCCACGTCAGGCCCAGTGGTTTATCAACAGCAAAAAAGATGAAGGACTTCGTCCTGATTACATCGACCCTGGTTACGACCCATTCGAACGCACCATGGTTGATGTTTATCGACGCTACCATGAATACTGCGAACAAGCCGGAGTGGCAGACTTCGGGGAGCTGCTGCTGCGGGCCCATGAGCTGCTGCTGAAGCGAGCTGATATTCTCCAGCATTACCGGCAACGTTTCCGATACATTCTGGTGGATGAGTTTCAGGATACCAACGCTGTGCAGTATGCCTGGCTACGATTACTGGCGGGAGACCAGGATAAACTGATGGTGGTGGGCGATGATGACCAGTCCATTTACGGCTGGCGCGGCGCCAGAATTGAGAATATACGTCAGTTCACCCATGACTTCCCCAATGCCCAGACCATCAAACTGGAACAGAATTACCGCTCTACCGGCAATATTCTCCAGGCCGCCAATGCCGTTATTGCCAATAACCCGGACCGTTTGGGAAAAGAGCTTCGTACCGATGGGGATAAAGGCGAGCCAGTGCACCTCTACGCTGGCTTTAACGAAATGGACGAAGCCCGGTTTATTACCGACCGGATTAAAGAAGCCATCACCAACAGCACGGCCCGCAGCGATATTGCCGTCCTTTATCGATCCAATGCCCAGTCCCGTATTCTTGAAGAGGCAATGCTCAGGGCAGGGATTCCTTATCGAATCTACGGCGGGCAGCGCTTCTTTGAACGGGCAGAAATCAAAAACGCCCTGGCCTACCTCCGACTTGTCCGTTCTGTAAATGACGACACTTCCCTGGAGCGGGTGATCAATATTCCCACCCGGGGTATTGGTGAGAAAACCGTAGAAAAGCTCAGGGAGGCCGCCCGAAGTCAGGGTATTTCACTGTGGCAGGCGATGAAAAACCTGGTGGCATCATCCGCAGTTGGCGGTAAGGCCGGTAAATCCATGGTGGCCTTTGTGGGTCTGATCGAGTCCATGAGCCATGGGGCTGAAACACTGGATCTGGGTGAACTGGCCGATTATGTAGTCACCATGAGTGGACTAATTGACCACCATAGCAAGGAGAAAGGGGAGAAAGGTCAGGCTCGGGTGGAAAACCTGGAAGAGCTGGTGAATGCTTGTCGTCAGTTTGACATGGATGAACTTTTTCTGGATGAAGAACAGGGTGAAGAAACCGAAGCCATGACGCCCCTGGATGCCTTCCTGGCCAATGCTGCACTGGAATCGGGGACCACTCAGGCTGATCAGTTCCAGGACAGTGTGCAGATGATGACGCTGCACTCTGCCAAGGGCCTGGAGTTCCCGCTGGTGTTCCTGGCCGGTATGGAGGAGGGGTTATTCCCCCATAAAATGTCCCTGGATGAAGGCAACCTTGAGGAAGAGCGTCGGCTTTGTTACGTGGGTATTACCCGTGCCATGGCAACCCTGTATCTGACCTATGCCGAAAGCCGACGCCTGTATGGCAGTGAAACCCTGAACCGTCCTTCCCGTTTTATTCTGGAGATTCCCGGTGAACTGCTTCAGGAAGTCCGCCTTGGTGGCACCATTACCCGACCGGTAGCGACTCGCATGGCAGCGACATCAGATGACCATGGTCTGTCACTGGGCCAGCGCGTCCATCACAACGTGTTTGGTGAGGGGGTTGTGATTAATTACGAAGGTGATGGCAACCAGGCCCGGGTGCAGGTCAATTTTGATTCTGAAGGCGCTAAATGGTTGATGATGGCCTACGCTAATTTGTCGCCAATCTAGGGGTATTGCTGATGGTGCAATGCTTGGCAGTGGTCATCATTTCTCCAGTGGCTTTATGACCCTGAACCAACAAAAAATCCTGGAGCAGGAACTTTTGTTAAATTGCCAGGTCCCAAGGCTTACGAACGAAATGAATGATCAGACAAGTATCAGATAATGATTCCAACAACTCGGGGATACTACTGAACCATGCCCGTGTAAATTCGATCCCTGTATCAATTTGACCGGAGTTATCATGCAAACAATTGCGCAAGGTTGTGCAGCCGCAAGCAGGATAGAAACCAATGAGCTGCAGTTATTGAGCAATCTGGAGTCGCTCAATGAATCAGTGGCTGCCTATAAAAAACGGGTCTCAGAAATCTCTGATTCGGATCAGATCAAATCCCTTGAACGGTTGAAACAGAAATCACCACTCGGATTGACGATCACCACTACTATGGATCAGCGAAAACTGGAAATTATCGAAATCAAGATTTCCATGATGCCGCAGTCGTCAGGCACTGTTATGGCCGATGCATCACAGCAGCATCAACAACAGAATATACCACACGATAGTAGCACTGAGCCTGAACCGGCAGATAATTCTATAGTGCCAGCTGGTGCCGTTTCAGCAAATAGCGACAATACACTGACAAGAACATCAACGGACGCCTCAGACACCGAATCATCAACTGGCATCTTCTCAGACACCGAATCATCAACGGATGCCTCAGACACCGAATCTATTGAACCAATCAAGGCTCATATTTTCCAATGCCAAACCAATTATCTGCAACTCGAACTGGCGACCAGCTTCGGTTGTTATATTCGCAATGCCAGCTTCAGCCCAACGAGTAAGAACCTGATTATTAATGGCCGCGACAATGAGAACCATTTTAGTCTGAGCATTTGGCGACAGGGTGTGGATGGCAACTGGTTGCCAAAAGGGAAGGTCAAGAACTCTGATGCAATCTTTCGTTACCAGCTTAACCAGTCGGAAAATACGCTCCTGAGCATCAGCTATGATGGCAATATCACGATGAGTACGCTGAACAACGATGGCCGTTGGCAGGAGGTGGTGGTGCTTGAGCACACCACCGCTAATGACAAGTCTCCGAGGGTGAAGGCAGACTTCAGCCCCTTGCAGGACAAAATGATGTCCTATGATCCACAATCCGGCGAAATCAACGTATTGCACGAGGATAGCGGCTGGTGGACTCCGCTAACCCAGACTAAAGAGATCAATCACTGTCAGCAAACTGTGCCGCAGCAAGTGTCTTTCGAGGCCACGAACCATTATTTACTGACTTACCAGGGCACAACAGCGACCATTTGGGGCTGTAGTAATGAGACTAACTGCCTGGAGGAGCAAAAGGTCATTGAGTGCAATGGCCAGATTGCCGGTGCTCAGCTAAGTCATGATGAGCAGCATGCTGTGATCTTCAACGAAGGTAGCCAGGCCATCTTTCTGGGTTGTGATGTCGATGGCAATTGGTCACAGATCGGGGAGATCTGTCATCCTCAATGGAGCATGAAAAATGACAAACAACCTTGCGCCAACCGTATTTGCGAAGCCACCTTCAATGCCTCCGGGCACTTTGCGCTGACCCGTGATATAGACAATACAGTTATTATTTCTGGTTATGACGCTAACTATGGTGCTCACGACAATCCCTGGACAGGAAAAACTGAAATTCAGAGGTGTGCAGAGGCCAAATTCAGCGCCTCCGGGCGTAAATTATTGGCCAGACAAGGTAGTGGCTCCTTTACACTCTGGGAGTGCAACAGTACTTCTGATCGCCTGGTTAATAGTCAGACCATTAAGCACAGTGGCAGTCACAAAGCCATATTCAGCCCTTCAGAGAATCTTCTTCTGAGCTATGGCAATGAATCAAATTTCGCCTGCATTTGGGGGGATGACGAGAAAGGTAATCTGATTGAGAAGGCGAGGGTATGTCATCAGGGGGGGGTTGACTATGCTGCCTTCAACGCTCAGGAGGACAGTGTGCTGACCCGCAGTCGTGACCGGACCGTAAAAATTCAGGCCCTCGACAGTCAGGGCAGACGGCAGGAACCATTGGTGGTTCAACATCAGAACAGTATTATAGATGCTCGGTTTTCCCGTTCAGGACGTCTTGCCTATACCATTAGCCTGGACGACACCGCCTGTATCCTTGGGCGCAACGATAATGGCCAGTGGATGAAACTGGCGGTGACGAATTCTGATGCCGACTTCATCAGGAATGCCAGTTTTAATGAATTGGAAAACCATTTTCTGACCTATGGCAACAAAATGAACCAGAAGGACAAACACCAGTTTGGCCTTGTGCAACTCTGGGGTATTGATGATGGCAAATGGTCAATAAAAGAGCAGATCAAACTGAATCATCCCGTTAAATCGGCCGAATTTAGCCCCGATGGTGATCATTTATTGATCCACTGTAACGACCGTATGTTTTCCATTGCTGGTATTTCAGAAGGTGGTACTGCCTTACTCTGGAAGATTCCGGCCAGCTCAGCTGGCACGTGAGGTTTGGCAAGATGATGTTATACGCTCTCCATACCCTCAAATCAGACAACATTCCTCCTGCTTTCTTGCTTTTTCCTCCAGTGCTTTCAGCTCCCGCCGCGTTTTTGCCCCTCTGGCAATCAGGCGTTCTGCGCACGCATGGTGCTTCCATCTATTTGCGATGTCCAGTGGTGTTCTGCCAATGCCAATATGGTCGGTGGCATTGACAATCGCTCCCCCGCAGAGCAACTCTTCCAGGCAATCGATCTGGTTCCAGTAGGCTGCGAGGTGCAAGGGAGTGAGGCCAAGGCCACAGGTAGCGTTGATACCTATTCCCCGGGTGGCGAGCAGCCATTTCAGGTTGTCGGTGCTACCATTTGAGGCGGCCAAGTGTAAAGGGGTTCGATCATAGATATTTTTGGCATTGACATCCACCCTGGGGTCAGCAATCAGCACTTTCAGGCAATCAGTGTGGCGGGGGGTGTCATATACGGCAACACAGTGTAAAGGGGTGGAATCATTGTTTTTGAGGGCACTGACATTCACTTCCGGGATCTTGAGCAGCACCTTGAGGGACTCGGTGTCGCCACAACAGGCAGCCATGTGTAAAGGGGTGGCTCCAGATTTGTTTAAGACGGCGTTGACATTGGCGCCCGCCATGCACAAAAGGTACAGACATTTACTATTCCCTTTCTCCAAAGCAATAGACAACAGCCGTTTATCTAAATGTATGTTGACACCACGATCGAAATTAATCTTCAGAATCTGTGCGAGTGCTTGCCA
>NZ_JAHHPO010000564.1 GCF_024606365.1 Endozoicomonas sp. ONNA2 | reverse complement strand
GATGATTGCGGTGGAGCATCTGAATATGTGGAAGTTATTTACAGACAATTCCTTGACAAGGAAAAAATCAACGCCCTGACGACAAAATACCTTGCAACCGTCAAAAATGCTGCCACCCGGAAACGTCTGCACATCAACCTGAAATCCCTGTCATCATCAGAGTCAGAAACACTGGCAGAAATTAAGCAAATGCCCATGGTTTATCTGATGCGGGAAGTCCTTACCGCCCTGGAAATGTATCCGAATCAAGCTGAATACTCAACCAACATCAGGCTGATGAATGCCCACGCTGTCACCACACTGAATGACATCGCCAAACACTTGCCCTCCGCCCCGAAAAAAACCGCTGATGCCGATGCTCAATCAGTACCACAAGGTGCGGCACAGGCAACCACTAACCTGGACACCATCACTGACGGAGAGCGGTTCAAGCTGGCTGGTGAAAGAGACTTCCGCATGCTTGACCCAGAGCCGGGCGCTAGTGCCGTTGGAGCGCAGGCCGGTGCAGCCCAACCCGACAGTGCCCATGCCGCACCCGACAGCCAGGGCAGCAGCGGTGTATCCGGTAGTACTATTGGAGGGATAATCGGTGGCGGGATCGGCGGCACTGCCGGACTAGCATTGGTATCATTCTTAGCCAACTGCTCCGGATGCCTGTCACTACTGTCAGAAATGGCAAGGGCCACTGAGGTCGGCGAGGATGCTGCAGACAGAATCTTTAACAAGCTATCTCAAAACGTAGGTGAGGAAGCTGGGGAGAAAGTTGCAGAAGAAGGTGGGGAGACAGCAGGAGAAGAAACCGGGGAAAAAGGCGGGGAAAAAACCCTTGAAGAGGCCATCAAGAAAACTACTAAAAAGGCAGGGAAAACAGGAAGGCAGGCCGCCAGATGCACACGGTCGGTTGGCGGCTGTAACCAGGCAGAAGACGGTGAAGGTGAAGGTGGTGAAGCTGGCGGTGAAGCCGGTGGTGAAGCTGGAGCAGGTGCTGGAGCAGGCGCTGGAGCTGGCGGTGAAGCCGGTGGTGAAGCCGGTGGTGAAGTTGGAGGAGGCATTGGAGCAGGTGGTGTCGCGACAAAAAAAGGAGCCAAAACACTTAAAAAGTTGTACGAGGCCATAAAAAAAGCGATCGAAAAAAAACATAAAAAACACTCTGAAAAGCAAGCTTCCCAAGGCTCAGCAGCAAAACCAAACCAACCACCAATAGTGCCGGTGATCATTGCAGAAAATGCAGCAAAAAAGGCAATCGATGCAGAGCACACCACGATACAGCCAACAACCAAACCAGCGACGTCATCAAGCACCGGAAACAGCAACAATATAAATGCAGGTATTGCCACTGTTCCAGACGATGCAACCAGTGTTGACCAACCAACTGAGACATTAAAAACTGTAATAACCACTGAGTCATCAACCAGCAGAGAGTCATCAACCAGCAGAGAGCCATCAACCAGCAGAGAGCC
>NZ_JAHHPO010000563.1 GCF_024606365.1 Endozoicomonas sp. ONNA2 | reverse complement strand
GTGAAAAAGCCGGGCATGCCCGTATCGGCTTCGGTGAAGTGCAAGCGACGATTTTACCAGCTCACACGTCTCTGCCTGACCGGACAGATATTGGAGAATAAACACCATGAAACTCTACAGCTACTTCCGCTCATCGGCTGCCTATCGGGTAAGGATAGCCATGAACCTGAAAGAGCTTGATTATCAACAATCCGCTATCAACCTGTTAAAAGGTGAGCAGAGCCTGGAGGAATACAAAAAAATCAATCCCCTGGGACTGGTACCCGCATTAACCACCGATAAGGGTATGCTCACCCAGTCTCTGGCTATTATTGAATGGCTGGAAGCGTCATTTCCAGAACGTTCGATCATACCCGGAGACCCCTGGAAAAAAGCCCAGCTGCGCAGTCTCGCATACCAGATCAGCTGTGACATCCACCCGCTCAATAACCTCAGAGTGCTGAAATACCTGCAGCAGGAACTGGGGGTGAGTGACGATGCCAAAACACAGTGGTACAAACACTGGATTCACACCGGCTTTACCGCACTGGAAGCACAACTGGATGACCAGCCTTTCTGCTGCTCGAAACAGCCCTCTATAGCTGACATCTGCCTTGTACCGCAAGTATTTAATGCCCTGCGCTTCAAGATAGAAATGTCAGACTTCCCAAAAGTCCATACAATCTACCAGCACTGCAATACGCAGCCTGCGTTTATTGCAGCGGCACCGGAAAACCAGCCGGATGCCGTGTAACAGATTATTGTCAACCACAAACAGCCGCCGGAGTTGACCCACCGGCGAAACTCTATAACTCACCCAAGAAAGCGCAACAGTATACGAGTCACCAACTCTGGCTTCTGGGCATGAACCCAGTGACCTGCCCCCGGTATCACCCGCACGGAGGCTGATGGAAACAGGGCAAGCACCCGCTCACGATGGGCCGGCAAAATATAGTCCGACTCGCCACCCTTGATAAACAGGGTATCATTGGCAAAACCCGTATCAGAGTGCTGCCCGGCCAGGATCTCCATGTAATGCGTCATGATCGCAGGCAGGTTCACCCGCCAGCGAAAGTGACCCTGCCCGTCACGGTAAAGATTTTTCAGCAGGAACTGACGCACACCGGGGTCTGGCTCACAGGCTTGCAGAAAACGGTCCGCTTCGATACGGCTTTTCAGCGTATTCAAAGGCATAGACGACAGCCCTTCAAGAATACGATCGTGTCGCCTTTCCTGATAAGCTACCGGGGCAATATCGATCACCGCCAGCCTGGTAACGCGCTGTGGCACCATCAGGGCAAGGGTCATCGCCACCTTGCCGCCCATGGAATGGCCAACCAAATGCACTGTCTCAAGCTTATTGTCATCCATATATGCCAGAACATCTCTAGCCATGACCGAATAATTCATCGTCTCATCATGGGGTGAGCGTCCATGATTGCGAAGATCCAGCCCATGAACCCGGAATGACTCCGCAAGACCACGGTTGATCATTCCCAGGTTTTCCTGAGAGCCAAACAGACCATGCAAACTGATCACATCAGCCCCCTGCCCCTGCTGTCTTGCGTACAATTTCATCGCTTCAGTGCTTCTCTAAAGGTTGCTGACAAACGGTAATTACTGATCAGGAATTCTACCTAAACGACAGTACAACGGCTTCTGTATTTGGTACAAAGATCATAAATTGAGCTTTGCCAGAAAAACCAGCGGCTTATTTATGATGATCGACAACGCTGCATCTGTTCCGGTAAGCAACCTAACTCCAAAACAGGAAAAATGAAGCCATCATGAGTGATCAACACTTCAATCTGGATCAATATCTGGAAGAACTGAAGCCACTGATTAACGTCGATTGTGGTACATGGACCCCCGCAGGTGTCGGCAAGGTTGCTGATATCATGACCGAAAAATACCAGGGCATCGGCTGGCAGGTTAGCCGTCATACCTTTGATGAAAAAGTAGGCCCCGGCCTGCTGGCCACCAACAAGCCGGAAGCCGAAGCATACGACATCATGCTGATCGGACATCTGGACACCGTTTTTCCGGAAGGCACAGTGGCCGAATGGTCCCTGACCCATGATGGTGAAAAAGCCTATGGTCCGGGGGTTGCTGATATGAAATCCGGCCAGCTTAATATGTTCAAGGCCATCAGCCAGCTGCCAGAAGACGTCGCTGATCGTCTGAGCATCTGTATCTGTATGAATCCGGATGAAGAGATCGGCTCCATCTATTCCGGCGACTGGCTCAAGGGCATTGGTTGGCCATTCCATGGGCGGCAAGGTGGCGATGACCCTTGCCC
>NZ_JAHHPO010000562.1 GCF_024606365.1 Endozoicomonas sp. ONNA2 | reverse complement strand
ATGGGGGGCACTCAGAGTACCTCACCATGAAAATTCAATAGATAAACAAATCGCTGCCACCGCGCTGGCATACGATCTAACCATTGTTACCAGAAATACGGACGACTTCGCCAGCACAGGGGCTAAGTTGCTCAATCCGTTTTCAGGACACTGAAAATCTTTAGGGGCAGGTTGTATGCACGATGAAAGACCTGACCCTGCTCTTTCGCTTTCTCTTTAGTCATGATGGAAAACTTTTCCTTGCAATGCGGGGCGGACCATATATGACGCCGGTTTTCCTTTCTTGACAGAGCAGAGCAGGGGTATTACCTTGAGTAATACCTGTGTGCTTACTGCGAGAAAGCCAGCATGTCTACCAGCTCAATAACCAGCAAGGGGCAAGTAACCATACCCAACGCCTTGCGGTCGAAGTTCCACCTACACCCCGGTGACAAGGTACTATTTGAAGAAAAAGACGGTGTAATCACCCTCACTCCCATGAATAACGACATTGAAGTGCTGGCAGGTTGTCTTGCCAGCGACACCAATGGCAAACAAGGAACACTGGAAGATATGGAACAGGCCATCAAAGCAGGTGCGATGGCTTCCTGGCAAAACGGAGAGGATAATGATAATGGACGGTATTGATACCAATGTCCTTGTTCGCTACCTTGTCAAAGACGATTTGAAGCAACATCAGCAAGCTCTGGCTTTATTGAAAGCCCTGCCAAAAATTTACCTCAGCCCCATCGTACTGGTAGAAACCGTTTGGGTGCTCAGTCACTTCTATAAAGTCAATGCAGAAAAACAATGTCAGAAACTTCGGGAGCTGCTCTGTCTTCAGTGCATTATGACCGATAATCGTCAGGCGGTATTAAATGCCATCGTCGATTATACCAATGGCTATAATTTTGCGGATGCAATGATAGGCCACCACAACAACCTCAGGAAATGCAAAACAACCTGGACTTTTGATAAAAAAGCAGTGCGGCTGAAACAATTTACCCGGTTGGAAAAATAGACACGCTGCTTTTCTGCATGAAAGACCGGCCTCGGTTTTTT
>NZ_JAHHPO010000561.1 GCF_024606365.1 Endozoicomonas sp. ONNA2 | reverse complement strand
ATGAACTGATTCTCTGGTTGCACAAATGTTTTATTGCCAGGCTCTGGCCGGTGGCAACTGCTTCAGGACAGGGTGAACTGAGTAAACTGCTCATTGCTGAGTCTGGATGTTTTGATATTGTTGACTTTTCAACGTCTCAGGATCAACCGTTATTCGATAACACATGCCGTAACGCACTCAGGCAATTACCGGCCCTAAGTGCGACCGTTCTTAATCTGCCCGATTGTACCCGGCTGTCGATAAAGCTTCAGGCTCATGCGTGTACTATCGATCTGTTTGAACAGGCCGACGCTGGCAAACAACGGACCGTTCGGTTGTGTTATTCTGAGCCATTTGCCAATACAACGAAAAAATTCCTGAATGGCATGCTCAAGCGTCTGTGGTATTTGACGCAAACACTGTCGCACTATCGGCAAAATAGCGGCTTCAATGCTCCGGACATTCATTTCAATGAACAGACAGGTCAAATCCTTTTTGAATTCACCCATATTCCCACCAAAACAGACGTACGGCGGCTGTTTGTGGACATGATTGAGCTATTGAAAAAACTGACTAATGTGGATCTCTATCTGGTGCCGTTTAATCTGGACGAGAGCCAAACAAATTGGTCAATGGCCGCAATCAGGGAAAGGCTGAATAATCCCGCTTTTTCTGTTACCAATAAATTCGCTCTGCAGCATGTCCACTGGCTCTTGGCTTACACTAAAAATAAATCAATGATGACCCGCTTTATCGACGATAGGGAACTTCGTCATTTGGTCGAATCGGCGCTGCTATTTTCCAAACTTGCTAAAAGTTTCACCAGAAAGACGAATGGAAACCGTATTGAAACACTGTTGAGCTTTCAAACTGAAGAGCATAAACAGACATTACTGTGGCATTGGTTACTGGCTGATCCAGTCAGGGCTGAGTACCTGGTTAAAAAGAACTATAACTGGTTAGCACACGAGGCTACGGCCATGCATCTGGTGTCACAGAATGGTTACATTCTCGAACTCCTTGCGCCTGAAATCCGCAACCAGCGTGCGATTGTTTTTGCGGCCATCAAAAGCCACCCGCAGGTAATGGCCTATGCACCGGAAACCTTTAAAAACGATTTTGAAATGGTGAATTATGCCCTGGCAAATACCACAGAAAATCCTGAAAAAATCATTGCCTCTATCGGGGTGGAGTTGTCATCTGATGATGTGCTTTTTCGGCGGTTGTTAACCACAGCGGTTAAAAATTCGTCTTATGCTCTTTCTTGTGATGCGATAACTGAATATCTCGAACAAGATCCCGAATTCCATAAAGAGCTTCTTCTGTTGGCCATAGAGCGCAATAAAGATGAACTCTATGCATTAACTCACCACGTTGTCAGAAAAAAACTGCCCGGTGACCATCATCTTTATCGGAAACTGGCCTTAACAGTGTTGGCAAAAGATAATTTTGGAGAACAATTACAATTTTTCCCAGATTTGAATAACGATCGAGAAGTCGTTCTCACTGCGGTCGGCGCTTGCCCCAAAGCGTTGAAATACGCCGGACGTGAATTTCAAGACGACGAAGCATTAGTCAAGACAGCTGTCGAGTACAAGGGGAAAATGCTGAAATTTGCCAGCGAAAGGCTTAAGGATAATCAAGCCATCGTACTGGCAGCCGTGAAAAATTATGGCCCTGCGCTAGAATACGCCAGTAAACGGTTAAGGGCAGATCCGACAATTGTTACAACTGCTTTGGAAAATAAAGGTTGGGCACTCAGGTTTGCCGATGAACAGTTCAAACACAACCCGCACTATATTCGACTTGCTGTCATTCATCATCACCCTGAACACTCTATTGATAAGTACCTTGACAAGAGTCAGTTTGAAAATAAGGAATTATTGACTCTTGCCGTATCAAAAGACCCCAAGAGCTATAAATTCGTCGGTCCGAAACTGAGAGGAGATGAAGCGCTGGCGCAACTGGCTGTGCAAGGTGATGGTCACTTGCTCCATTATGTCGATAGCTGGCTGCGTGACCATGAGCCTACTGTGCGGCTGGCAGTTCAACGCCATGGTAAGGCACTTATGCATGTCAGCCCGGAACTGCGGGCCAATAAGGCACTGGTCAAACTGGCAGTGCACAATAACGGCATGGCGCTGAGGTTTGCCAGTGACGCGCTTAAGGATTGTCCGGAAGTGGTCAAACTTGCCCTGCAACAAAATCCGCTGGCGCTGGAGTTTGCCGGTGACAAATGCCGTAATGATCCTGAGCTGGTCAATATCGCCTTGCAGAACAACGGCAATGCCCTGCGTTACGTTGGCCGTTCATTAAAAGGCAAACCTGAAATTATTGAGGTAGCCATTGATAGTATCGGGCCTGTTGCGGTGAGAGCATTCGGCAATTCTGTAAATCTGACACGGCCTCTCAGGTGGTCGTCAGACTAAAGCCCTGGCTCCTGGGAGGCTGTCCGAGAATAGCGCTCGACTGGGCGTCGCCGTAGCGAGGACGGCAGAAA
>NZ_JAHHPO010000560.1 GCF_024606365.1 Endozoicomonas sp. ONNA2 | reverse complement strand
AGCTAAATATCCTATTATCGGGATGATCGTTCGACCGATTCTGTCGCCCTGCCCCAAGCCCAGCGGCCATAGCCCAGGCTCTTACTGGCAGAGAGAATGACAATAAAAGCCAGCCAGCCCACTGCTAAAATTCGTATCAATGGTTAATCCGAGATTAGTTATTTTGAATGGTGAGTGTTGAATTCAAAGCAACCTTATTCAATATTTACTTCCGAAGTTTTTCCCGCAACAAATACCAGGCAAACTTACTGTTGGTCACCAGATACCGCTTCCACATTCTGCGCGGTTCCTGAACAACACGGTAAAACCATTCCAGCCCGTATCGTTGCATCCACAACGGTGCACGATTAACCTTGCCTGCCACCACATCAAATGTACCACCCACACCCATCACAAAACTGACACCAAGCCGGTCTTGCCACTTGTTGATAAAGTTCTCTTTTTTCGGGCTGGTGATGGCCACAAATAACAGCTTGGCACCGCTGGCCTTGATCTTGTTGACTACAGATTCTTCATCGTCCCCCTCTTTGTTAAAAAAATAACCGTGATGATAACCGGCCAGTTTCAGCGTTGGATGCTCGGCCTGAAGCCGCCGTGCAGTTTCAGAGACTACTTCTTCAGTAGCACCCAGCAGGTAAACGGGCAAAGCTTCCTGCTCCGACATGGCAATCAAATGATGAAACAGGTCAACACCGGCAACCCTCTCTGCCACATCATGCCCCAGGAAGCGTGCCCCCAGTACAACGCCCATACCATCAATATTGATAATGTCACAGGCTTCGACCGACTCCCGTAGCTGAGCATCCTTTTGCATATGCACCAGCTTGGCCACATTCACGACCACATGCTGGGTAAACTGATTGGCTTGAATTCGGTCTTTAATAAAGTGTACGGTTTCGTCCATGGTGGCGACATCCATGGGCGAATTCAGGAAGGTTATTCGATTCATAGAAATTGAAGGTTGAAATTTATTCGGCAGGGTTTCTGGCAAGCCAGAAGGTTAAGGCAAAGTAAGCCCATGCCTGGCTCCAGCGCATATAGTTAATGGAGTTGGTGAAATGCCGGGTCTTCTGGTAAACAAACCGTTGCTTGCCCGGCAGGTACAGTGTTTTCAGTGAGTGGCTGATCACCTTTTTTGCCAGTACTCTGTCTTCTTCAGCAGCACCATCTTCACCGGCCAGCTTAACCAGCGTCAGCACCGCCTGGGCAACCGAATGCATATCCAGCGGGTAGCGGTTGTTGTTGTAATATTTGGCAGTACCGTCTGGTTCAAAGAAATTAGCTTTGTAATAACTGAAGCCTTTTTTAATAGCCTGATTAAACTCATCGGTATGTAATGACCGGCGAATTAAATCCAGAGCCTCCAGGTTATAACCGGTATGAAAGCCATCAATAAACTGGTGGTGGTGGCGGGCACCATAAACCCAGGAGCCATCTTCGCTTTGTTCGCCGGTAGACTGCCGGGCAACTTTCAGCGCCACTGCCTTATAAGCGTCATTGTTTGTATAAGCAGCGGCAACGGCCACCCAGGCAGCCGCCCAAAGGCTGGCATTATGGACAAACGCTGTTTCGCCGGGGATATAGGCAAAAAAATGTCGGCCATCAGCCTCGGTATAAAGGGTTTTTACAATAAAGTTGGCTGCATCCAATGCCGGTTTCCGATAAACCTCTGCCTGCTTTTTACTATCTAACGCATCAAGAGTATCCGCCAGGGCAAAAAGAGCCTGGGCCACATAAACCGTGGTAATCACATTGGGCTTGCCCTTGGGTACAAAAAAAGCCCGGGCCTTCCAGTCAAAGTGGTAGCCCCAGCAACTGTGTTTCCACGCCTTTCGCTCACATTGCTGGCTTAGCAGCCAGTCTGCCAGTGCAGTGGCTTCCTGTAAAAAGACGGTATCCTCTGTTCTGCGAGACTCTTCCAGTAACCCGAGAATAAACAGGCCTACCCCTTTTGGGTTACGGCATTTCGGTACACCCAGCAGGGGGCGGAAATTAATGGGAGACTGCTTGAAAAACTGAATCCAGGCCAAACCAAAAATACCCGACTTCAGGCCGGGCATCCATTCGAACAGTTTGCTGTTTAAACCGTCAAACGGGTCGTAACCGGCAAAGTGGTCTTGCCGTGATTGCTCCAGAACAGAAGCACTGATGGCCTCTACTTGACTCGAAAAAGTTGTCATTTAATCAATTATTAACTATTAATTTAATACCTAATAGATTCAAACCAGAGCGATAAGAATCATGATGAAATTAACCACGCAGGGTCAGGTAACCATTCCTGCCCATATTCGTAAAAGTCTCGGTCTGAATCCCGGAGATCGGGTCAATTTTATAAAAAACGAACGGGGCGAAGTGGTACTGCAAAAAGTAACGATTGAAACCGAAGACCCGGTAGAAAAAGCCGCTGATGAATTCAAGCTCAACATGGGTGCCGATGAGCTATTGAAACTTCTGAGGGATGATTGATGGCACTCATTCTGCTGGATACCTGCGTTATACTCGATATCCTTGATAAAGAGAGTCATTGGCATACATGGGCCAAGGAATCCTTGCGTGAACTGACCAAAGCTTACGATGCTGTGATTAACCCGATTATTTTTTCAGAACTTTGTGCCGGTATGGAATCACCGGCTGCGGTACTGAAATTACTGAACAGGCTCAACATTGGTGAGCAACCCCTGAACCATGACACCCTGTTTCTGGCCGCTAAAGCTTATCTCAAATACCGTAAAAAGGGGGGACAAAAAACGGGGGTGCTACCGGATTTTTATATTGGAGCACAGGCAGCCGTGTGCAAATGGCCGCTAGTCAGTCGGGACAAGGGGCGTTACACCAGTTATTTCCCAACGATTAGCGTGATTATGCCGGATAAAAACTGAGCCTTTGATTTCCATCAACCAATACCTGTTGAAGAATTACTCAAGCACAGAAAGGTCAACCTTAACCGGCATACCTGTGGTCATGGACTCAACCGCCAGAATGGTGGCCAGGCTATTGGCCATCAGGCACTCATAGCTGACGCTGGGGGTGCCACTTTTCAGGCCTGCCAGCCAGGTTTGCAGCATGGACTTTTGTCCCTTGTCTTGGGCTGGAAGTTTTTTATGGGTCTTGTCCAATTCACCACTGAACAGCGCCGCCTGCTTAAAGTCATGGATAATGGCTGAACGACCACTGCCGAATACTTCAACATACTCCTTTTCCATCGCCTTGGAGCCATCGGCGGTATAGGTGATACAGGCAATACTGCCATTGGCAAAGGCCAGGGTAACCACCAGGTTATCATTCAGCAGTGCTGATTTACCCGGCTTGGCTGAACCTACGGCATAAACAGAAACCGGCAGGGAGTCAGCCAGTGCCGATGCCAGATCGACAAAGTGGCAGCCCTCACCAATCATCCGTCCACCGCCCAGTTTCGGGTCCTGAATCCAGTGATCCATAGGAATAGTGCCGGCATTGGTGCGGATATTAATCACCAATGGGCTCTTTACTCCGCTGAAGTGTGAATTAACCAGTGTGGTCAGTGGCGCAAAACGGCGATTAAAACCCACCATTACCTGCCGGTCTCTGGCTCTGCCATAAGCCTGATGAACCAATGCCAGTTCTTCTACCGTCAGGCCCAGGGGTTTTTCCACATAAACATGCTTGCCAGCCTCAAGTGCTGAAACCACGGCACTGGCATGGGTATCGTGACGGGTGGTGACCAGCACCGCATCGGTTTCATCGCCCAGCACATCAGAGTAATTGCCCGCACAGAAAGCAAAACCAAACTGGTCAGCGACACCCTGAGCAGTACGACCGCTGGCGGTCACAAGCCCACGGAACTCAATACCTGTTTCATTTTTCAGAATTGGTAACAGGGTAGCTGTGGCGTAGTTACCCGCACCATAAAACGACAGCCCCAGCTTACTTTTATCCACCGGTTTTGGCTGCAGGGTAATGACTGAGGAGCCCGTGGTCGCTTTTGCCTGGTCACTGGCTTCACGGTAGTTCAATACGATACCGAGATAAGGCTCTTTTTTCTGACCTTCGATCAGAGCATAGGCTTCGCCCGCCTGCTCCAGGGCGTAACGGTGGGTAATCAATGACTGAATATCCAGCTTCTTCTGGGCAATCAGCTCCAGGAAGGTCTGCATATTCCGCTGCTCAGTAAAGCGTACATAACTGAGCGGGTAGTCATGGCCGCTTTCCTCATATAGGAATTGTCTGAAAATAACTTCCACATATTCAGATGTTCCACCGCAATCATCA